>JAZUPA010000210.1:0-2070 GCA_045604945.1 Acutalibacteraceae bacterium | reverse complement strand
CGTAAACCACGAAAAGGAGTTTTTGACATGGAAATTTTAAGAGTGGAAAACCTTTGCAAAACCTACGGTAAGGGTGAAAACCAGGTAAAGGCACTTGATGATGTGTCCTTCTCTGTAAGCAAGGGCGAGTTTATTGCTATTATCGGACCTTCAGGCTCGGGAAAATCCACACTGCTCCACATTCTCGGCGGCGTGGACAAACCCACAAGCGGCAAGGTCTACATGGACGGCTGTGATGTATATGCACAGAACGATGAACAGCTTGCAATCTTCCGACGCAGACAGGTTGGGCTTATCTATCAGTTCTACAATCTTATTCCTGTGCTGAATGTTACCGAAAACATCATACTTCCTGTGCTTATGGACGGTCAGAAGGTCAATAAAGACCGTCTTGGCGAGCTCATCAACACGCTCAGGCTTGGCGGCAGAGAAAATCATCTGCCCAATCAGCTTTCGGGCGGACAGCAGCAGAGAGTATCCATAGGCAGAGCTCTGATGAATGCACCTGCTGTGGTTCTTGCCGACGAGCCTACAGGCAACCTTGATTCAAAGAACAGTCAGGAGATTGTTGACCTTCTTAAAATGTCAAACAAGAAGTATAATCAGACCCTTATTATCATCACCCACGACGAAAATATTGCTTTGCAGGCAGACCGCATCATAGCTATTGAGGACGGTAAAATCACCCGTGACGAGGTGATACGCAAATGAACATCTTCAATAAGGTAACTTTAAAGTCTCTGCAGAAGAATAAAACACGCACTGTTGTAACCATAATCGGTATTATCCTTTCTGCGGCGATGATTTGCGCTGTGACCACCTTTGTAAGCAGTATCCGCAATTTCGCTCTGCAGACATCAATTTACGACGATGGCAACTGGCACGGCAGAGAGCTTAACACTTCTTTTGAGACCTACGAGGAAACAGCTTCTGATGACAGAATAGAATATGCCGCATATGTTCAGCAGCTTGGCTACGCCGTTGCTGATGGTTGTCAAAATGAATACAAACCCTATATTTATCTTCTCGGTGCAGCGGAAAACATTGATGATGTTCTGCCTCTTCACATCACCGAGGGCAGATACCCCGAAAACGCAAACGAGATACTTCTCCCCAATCACCTCTACGCAAACGGCAGTCTGAAATTCAGCATCGGCGACACAATAACCCTTGACCTTGGAACAAGACTTTCAGATGGCTACCCCATGACACAGCAGAATCCCTGCTACATCTATGACGATAAGGGCAACGAGGTCTTGGACGAGGAAACAATCGAAGTTCGCGAAAGCCGCACCTTTACGGTAGTTGGCTTTTACGACAGACTCAGTATAGATATAGAACAAATCACCGCTCCCGGATATACGGCATTTACTGTAATCGATAAGGACCTTTTGAGCAGTGCTCCTTGCGATGTATATTTCCGAATGGACAATCCCGAAAAGGTGTATTCCTTTATGAATGAAAAGGGATTTTCGGGCGGCTGGAATTCTGATGTTCTGATGTATTCGGGAATCTCGCGCTTTGACAGCTTCAAGTCCATGCTTTACAGTCTTGCTGCCGTAGTTATCGTCCTCATTATGTTCGGCTCGGTATCACTTATCTATAACGCATTCTCAATCTCAGTATCTGAGCGAACAAAGCAGTTTGGTCTGCTTTCCTCAGTGGGAGCTACCAAAAAGCAGCTTCGCAAAATGGTATTGTTTGAAGCTCTCACCGTAAGTGCTGTGGGTATTCCTCTTGGAATTCTGGCAGGTATCGGCGGCATCGGTGTTACTCTTATGCTTATAGGCGATAAATTCTTATCCATGGGATTTAAAACTGACCTAAAAATGGGCGTCTCCCCCATATCTGTTGTTATCGCTGCAGTAATTGCTCTGATTACTGTTTTAATTTCTGCATGGATTCCCTCTGTCAGAGCAACAAGAGTCTCGGCGGTTGAAGCAATCAGACAGAATCTCGACATCAATGCAAAGGGCAAACAGGTTAAGACTTCAAAGCTTACCTACAAGCTCTTCGGGCTTCCCGGAGTACTTGCAAGCAAGCACTATAAGCGAAGCAAAAAGAAATACC
>JAZUPA010000209.1:0-15941 GCA_045604945.1 Acutalibacteraceae bacterium | reverse complement strand
TGATCTTGCCGGTACCCTGATAGAGGCGAACTCTTGCTACGGAGGACTTTCTTCTGCCTGTACCGTAGAAATAAGGAAGTCGGATCGTAGCCATGTCGTTCTGTGAGCCAAGGAGTTGATTTATGACATTGTCTTCCTAAGACCGCTTGGCCTCCGACTTGTGATCTTGCCGGTACCCTGATAGAGGCGAACTCTTGCTACGGAGGACTTTCTTCTGCCTGTACCGTAGAAATAAGGTGCTTTATCGTACATTCTTCGTTACCTCCTTAAAGTTCCCAAGTCTCAGGCTGCTGTGCCTGATGCTTGTGCTCTGCGCCTGCATAGCAGCGAAGTCTGGTAAGAGCTGCACGACCGATGGTGGTGTCGGGGATCATACCCTTGATAGCAAGCTCCATGGGACGGGTGGGCTTAGTCTTGAGAAGGATCTTAGCCTTGGTGGACTTGAGATGTCCGATGTAGCCGGTGTGACGGTAGTAGATCTTCTTCTCCATCTTGTTACCGGTGAGAATTGCCTTGTCACAGTTGATGACGATTACATGATCGCCGCAGTCAACGTGGGGTGCGAAGGTGGGCTTGTGCTTACCGCGCAGAAGGGTAGCAGCCTGAGCAGCTACTCTGCCGAGGGGCTTTCCTGCAGCGTCAAGAACATACCACTTGCGGTCAATCTGACCTGCCTTGGGCATAAATGTTGCCATTAGTAGGTTCCTCCTAAATATAATATGGGCGCAACTCCGCCTCGCGAAGTCACATTGCTTGTGTATAATAGCACAGCACCCCGAGCCTGTCAACACCTTTTTTTGAGAATTTTAATGTACTTTGGTGCGAACTTTCATTTTTGCCGTTTTGCTCTCGTTTGCTCCGTTTTTCTAACTTTCTATTTTTAATTTTTTGGATTTCATTCGAAATGTTGTTTTGTTCACATTTTTATGTTATACTTTAGAAAAAGTATATGGAGGTTCAGTTTCATGGCAATTTCAAAGGATAACATTATTATAAAGGAACGCAGAAGATGGCTCTTCCTGGGTCTTCCCTTTACTTTCGAGACCTATACCCTTACAGATAAAATCCTTATTATCAAAAAGGGCTTCCTCACCACCACTGAGGACGAAGTCAAGCTTTACCGTATTGTCGATATGACCATCCACCGCTCCATCTGGCAGAAGATTTTCGGTCTCGGCACTCTTCAGGTCAACTCCAAGGACCAGTCCAGCGGCAACTTTGAGCTCAAGAATATCAAGCATGTAAGAGAGTTCCGCACCTTCCTCACCGAATACCTTGAGAGAGACAGATCCTCCAGAGGTATGCGCGGTGCTGAGATGATCGACTCCATGACCGGCTTCCACGATCCCGACGGCATGCACGACGGCGACATGATGGATCACATGGAGAATTCTCCCTTCTAATCATCGCTCACCCTGCAATAATCACGAATCATGTTCATAGTGGCTTCGCCTATTCCCTTTACCTCTATGAGCTCTTCCACAGATTCAAAGCCGCCTATTGCATCGCGATAGGCGACTATGCTTTCTGCCTTGACCGCGCCTATCCCCGGCAGAAAATCAGCAAGCTCCTGCGCAGTGGCTGTGTTTATGTTTATCGTTTCTTCCACCGCTCCTGAGCTTCTGTCCCCGTTCTGTCCGCTGCCTGCCGAGCCTCGCTCCACATAGACCTCATAGACAGTCAGCGTTTTATTCTCTTTGTGTTCGTTATAATTCATGATAAAGATGGCTGCGCAGAGCGCGATGCCTGCCATTATCAATACCATGTATTTCTTCTTTACACTCATTTTATCCACCACACATTGATTTCAAGGAGGTCAGTAATAATGGGAAAAGTTCTGGAATTCTCTCTGCAGACCGATGCCACCGGTGTTTACAACATTACCAAAAGCGTTTCTGATGCCATCAAGGAAAGCGGCATTGAGGAAGGTCTGGCTCTGATTTTCTGCCCTCATACAACCGCCTCCATCACAATGAACGAAAACACCGATGTGAATGTTGGCAAGGACCTTCTGATGAGCTTCTCTCAGGCATTCCCCTCTTCCCCTGATTTTCTGCATTCTGAGGGAAACTCCCATGCTCATATCCGTTCAAGCACTCTCGGCTGTCAGCTTTCTGTCATCATCAGCGACGGCTGGCCGCTGCTGGGTATCTGGCAGAATATCTACTTTGTCGAGTTTGACGGTCCGAGAAAAAGGAAATACTACATAAAGCTTATCGAGTGCTGATTTGTCACTTGTCCTGATATGACAGCATCCCCCACGCCCGAGCGTGAGGGATGCTTCTTTATTTAATAGTAATAGCCGTCGTATGGGTCATTTCCATACTGCTCTTCATATTCCCTGTCCTGCTTCCTGTGCTTTCTTATCGTTCCTGTCACGATGATTACTATCAGCACTATAACGGCAGCAACAGCCAGTGAGCCGAACAGGATTATTTTGGTCAGCTCTCCGCTGGCTTTGAGCATATTAAGATAGGTGTCAACGGAAATGCTTACCACTGCCACCTCGCTCTTCAGTCCTTCGTCATCATAGACATAGAAGGAAAAGCTGTCGGTGCCTGTGTAGCCGCTTTCGGCTGTGTAGGTGAATCTGCCGTTGGATGCGTCAAAGTCAAGGGTGCCGTGCTGAGGATATGTCTCTACCATGAAGGTGCTTATATTTCCGTCCAGATCCTCTGCACTGAGCTTTCCGCTGTAGCCCTTTCCGCTGGCGCAGTCCAGCTTCAGGCTGTTTGATTTCGGCTTCTCGCTCGGCACTGTGATTATGCTTATGAAAGCCTCATTGCTCTTTATTCCGTTTTCCGTCACCGCGATGTAGCTGAAGGTCTCGGTTCCTGCGAAATTCTCAGGGGGAGTATAGACAAAATTCAGACCCTCTGCGGTAAGGGTGCCGTATTCGGGATAGTCGGTAATCTCTATGTGTTCAAGAAGCTCGCCCTTAGACAGGGATACCGAAAATTTTCCTGCGGTTTCTTCGTTCTTTGCTGCAATGTATGTTTTATTGGCAGCGGTGGTTTCGCCTCTTATTCCCACAAGGAGGGTAACCGTTGCTTCGTTGCTTCGGTCGCTGTCGTTGTCGGTTGCAACGTATCTGAAGCTGTCAAGTCCCATATAGGTGCCTTCAGGGGTGTACATGAGCTTTCCGTCACTGCCTATGGACACCGTTCCGTGCTTCGGCTCCTCCGTTACTGTAAGGGATGCGATAACTCCGTCAAAATCCGTTGCGGAGACAGATGTGAACAGTGAGCCGTTTGCCTGCACCTCAAAGGTGTGGTTGCAGGCTGCGGGGGGCTTTGAACGGGTGACGTTGATGATCACCTGCACCGGCAGAGACTTCGCTCCGTCCTTTGCGGTAACGGTGTATGTAAGCACCTGTTCTCCTCTGGTGCTTGCCGGTGCAGTATAGCTGAGAAGACCTTTTTCGCTCAGCGTTACTGTTCCTGATGCAGGCTTGTCAACAAGGGTGAATATCTCTCCCTCACCCTCTGTGCTGTCAGCCTCAAGACGCCATGAAAAGGATCTTCCCGAGGGGATGAACAGATAGTTTGCAGTACCTACAGGTCGGGTCTTGAAGGCTGAGATTCTTGTTGCAGCCCCTGCGCTGAAGACTCCCACATTTGCTTCAAAGCCTTCTGATGATACCGCCGCAGCATTTTTGTAGTTGACAGTGCCGTTTACATTGTTCTGAGTGTAATCGGCGTAGCAAAGCTCGTCCTCTGAAAGCTTTGTGTTTATCTCCCACGCTTTCATTCCCGATACATCCGCATTCCACCATGTATCGACGTTGTCGACGCCTTCCTTGCCGTACCAGGCGGAAAGCTTCTTTGTATTGGCGGCGCTGAAGACGCCGTTTTCTATATATATTGCTGCTGATTTTGTGCTTCTCAGGTCAAACAGTGCGGGATTGTCAAGCCAGATTCCGCCTGCTATAAGTATTTCCGCGCCGAAGCGCTCTCCCTCAGTGATGATGGTGCTGCCCTCGCCTGCTCTGAGCATGCCGTTGCTGACGCGGACGCCCGAATCCAGTGTTCCCTTTGCGCAAAGGGCGCCTCCCTGAGAGATGCGGATGTTGCCGTCCTCCACGAAGGCTCCGCAGCCGCCCTCGGTGCAGACGGTGCTTTTTGTGCCTATTATCAGGTCGCCTGCTCTGCCGAGGAATCCGAAAGCGCCTTCACTTTCCACAGTGAGTCTGCTGCCGTCCTCCACGATAACCGAGCCTACAACATTGACCGCTGCAGTTCCGCTCTTTGCGGTAAGGGCGCTTTTTACGCTGACGGCAGAGCCGGTTATTCTCAGATATCCCTGGGTGGTAAGCTCTGTGTCTATCCAGACAGCAGGGGTTTTGTCACCGCAGTCGATATCAGCCTCGCAGCCTTTGTTGAAGATGACAGCCTCCGCCGCATAGAGCGCGGTTCCGCTCCCTGAGATGCTGACTGTGGTATTTTCACCGAAGCTGACGGTATCCGCAAGCATTGTGCCTGTTGCGTAAACGCCGAATTTTTCCGCGTCCTTTACCCTTATCATGCAGCCCTTGCCTGTCTGCACGCCCTTCATGGTCTCTATGCCTTTTCCGACCTTCTCGCAGTCCAGAGTGGCATAATCGGCAAAGGTCACCGCTGCGTCTGCATCCACTGCAATCCCTGCAGCCTTGCACTTTATTACCGAATAGCTTCCTATCTCCACGGTATCTCTGCTGTCGATACCCTTCTGGGATACGGAGGTATTGGGCATAAGGGTTATATCGCAGTCTGCGCCGCAGATGAAGCTGCCCTTTGAGCTTATTCCCCGTCCGTCGGAAACGGAATTCACCGTTACATTGTCTCCAAGGACTATCTTTCCGCTGTTTGAAATTATTGTATCTCCCGCTCTGATTTCCGATACCACGGTGCTGCCGTTGCCTATGGCAGCGGTGCTGCAGCCGAAGATAACCAGTCCGTTGCCGCCGCGAAGAGTGAGGGAGTTTTTATTTCCCACCGAAACTGTGGGGGCTGCGGTCACCTTTCCGAAAACTGTGACCGCTCCGCTGTATGTATTATAAATGCTGTTTTCCGCGCTTATCACGCAGTCTTCCTCGGTTCTGAGGCTGTCGCAATAAACCGCGCCGAAGCTGCCCTTTGCGCTTAATGATGCACCCTTTTTCATCTCCAGAACACATTCACGGACATTGAAGGCTGCGCCGTATTTATCGCTGTCCTTGGAATTCGGAGCTTCCGCAGTAACCTTTCCGTGAGCTGCAATTACTATTTTCTGCTCTGCGCTGCTGCCTGCTGCTGCAATCACGGCAGAGCCGTAGCTGCTTCTGAAGGCGTTTGTGCCGGAAAAGCTTACCGTACCGTTTCCTCTGTAGATGTACAGAAGAGTGCCTGCTGTTGTGGTGTCGTCAATGCTCAGACCTGCAATCGACACCTCACCGCCGTTGGGGTTTGCAGCGATGGCGATTCTGTTTTCGGTTCTCGATACCACCGACCCCGATGAGCTGACGGCTGAGCCGTTATTGAGCAGAAGTCCGTAGCCCCCTGCAAATTCAACCGTACCGCTCAGCTCGACACTGCCGTAGGTCTTTATGGCAAAGTCCCTGTCTCCTGTCAGCACAATATTGCCAAGCTTCAGGCTCGTACCCTGCGTAAAGGTCGCGCAGGCGCCGTTATGCGCTGTCAGCACTGCGCCGTTGCCGTTTATTGTAAGGTTTCTGTCCACCGTCACAAACTCATAAAGGTTTGCATTGCGGTAGTTTATTGTAATTGTATCGGTGTTTTCATCCCGCAGGGCTTTCAGCAGCTCCTCGTCGGAATTCACCTCCGCTGCACTTACCGCCGCCGCTGCAAAAATCGCCGCAGTGAGCATCAGCACAGTCATTATCATGGTTTTCAGGAATTTCATAAGCTTCCTCCGCCAAATATAAAAGTTCAACAGACCGCTCCGATATTTCTCAGAGCGGTCTGTCCGTCAATCAGTAATTTCCGTTGTCATAGCCGCCGAATGACTGGGGATCATTGTACTCATCGAAGCCGTTCTGACCGTAATTCATACCGCCCTGATAATCGGCATTGGTATTGCCGTAGCCGCCATTGTATTCGCCGTCATAGCCGCCTTCATACATTCCGTCATATGAGCCGCTGTAGGGGTCATTCATATTGTCGTTCTGACCGCCGTAGCCCCTGCCGTATGAAAGCTCTCTAAGAGCGCGTTCTTCCGCAGCCCGCTTTTTGTTCGCCTTGTCGATGTAGTAGCCCGACAGGAAACCGAAGAAGAAAAGTGCCAGAACAGCAAAGGCAATGCCTATGATTTTAAGGGTCTCGTCGCTGTCCTTTTCCTCGTCCTGCACAACAGTATTCAGCAGAGCATCAAGCTCTCCCGTATCGGTCGGGCTTTTCTCAGGCACCTGCTCTGTCTGAGGTCCCTGAACGATTATATCTGTCGGCGTGGTGGGCATCAGTATAATCGCAGAATCGGATTTCGATACCTCTTCCTCATCCTCCGCCTGCACAATCTGCTGCTGACGCTGGACGATGATTCCGTACTGCTTTACCGTTCCGTCCTCCGCTATTACCATGATGGTAAAAACGTTGTTTCCCACTCTCAGCGGCTCTGCTCCCGTTCCGTAAACATTCGCTCTGTAGTAATTGGCAGATGCGACGATGCGTATTACCGATACCCCGTAGGGTACTGTTACGGTATATGCGACGTTGTCGGGAGAGAATGACGGGCTGAGGTCACCGGGAGATACTATAAGCTCTGCAAGGTTTGCATCCGATGATTTTGCCGCTGTGGTGGTTGTGGTCGTGGTAGTGGTAGTAGTAGTTGTTGTAGTTGTCGTGGTTGTAGTAGTCGTTGTAGTGGTCGTGGTGGTTGCTGCTGTAACATTGACGCTTGCCTGTGTTATGGAAGGCACCGAGAAGGTATGGTCACCTTCTGCGTTGCCGTAGCAGCCCTCAACGGCTGCGGAAAAATAGGTTGTACCCGTAGGGGCTCCTGACGGCACTGCAAAGCTTACGCTGAACACCCTGAGGGTGCTGCCGTCTCCGGGAATGACCTCTGCGGAGGGGTCATTGAACAGGAAGCTTACGGTGTTATCCTTTATATATGTGCTGCTGTCGCCGCACATGATGCAGTTGTTCATGTCGCTTTCGAGGATGTACGACAGATATTCGCAGTATCTGGTGTTGAAGGTGATGGTACCCTTGAATGCCGTTACGGGTATTTCGGTTTCGTTCTTTACCGAAAGAGTTACCGTCACATACTCTCCCTGGGCAACGCTCGCCTTATCCACACTGAGCATGAACTGAGGCGAAAGGGTCGTTGCGGATACCTGTGTATCTTCTGCAGGCACACAGAGCATCGAAAGCACAAAGGCAATTATAACAAGGGCTGTTATCGCCGTTTTTCTAATTCCGTTTTTCAAGTGGATGTCCTCCGTAATTATAAGGAAACAGTTTCTCACTTAGCCTAAAATCATTGCAGCAAGCAGCTCTGCATCAACGGCGTCTGCAACGCCGTCGCCGTTGATATCTGCTGCAAGAAGCTCCGTTGCGGTAAGCTCTGTGCCGTTATTTACATATCTTGACAGCATGAGATTGTCAAGAGAATCGATAACGCCGTCGCCGCTGATGTCGCCGGAAATTACCACGGTGACAGTCTGCACATTTGCCATGTCGGCAATAATGCTGATGCTGCAGCCGTTGCCCACCAGCTCATCGCCGCTTATTATCTCACCGTTCTGGTCTGCCATCACGATGGTGAAGGCTGCGCTGAGCAGGTAGTTGTTCACATTCTGCTGAGAGCGCTCCAGTATCTCTTCCTCGGAAGGCTCAATAACGCCCTCTGCAATAAGCTGCTCCTCGGCAGTGTATTTCTCCCTCTCAACAAGGGCGTTCATATCAAAGCTGATATTCACGCTGCCGATTATCTCTTCGACAGTTATGCCGTCCTCGTCCATTTCAAAGCCGCTGACGGTTTTGTCAAACATATTGATAAACAGGTTCTCATCCTCGCGGATTTCCAGTCTGATGGGATATCTCAGGTACTCAAGCTGCAGAAGCGCCTGATACATGGTGGAGACAACGCTGTCATCCATTACTCTGAGCTGATCTTCGCTGAGGGAATCGTAGGATTCCTTGATTCTGAGAACATCAAACTCGTCATCGTAGCCGATTTCAATAGGCAGGCTCAGGATATATTCCTCAAGCTCCGTTACCTCTCTGCGCTCTTCGTCGGTGAGATACACGCTGATTACGGTGTCCACTGTGGGGGAATCCCCTGCATTTTCCTTCAGGGTAAGTCCGTAATACTCTGCTATCGCCTGTGCATCGGCTATACCGATTGCCACAAGCTCCTCATCGGTATCAAAACGCTCTGCATCGCCCTTTACAAAGCCATGCTCTACGAGGATGCCGGGAATTGCATAATACTTGATGGTGTCGCCTATGACAGCATAGTAATCGCCGACCTCCTGGGTGCCGTCGGAATGATAATACTGTCTTGAGCCGTTGCTCAGTCTTGTCTTGACGCCTCTTATCTCGAAGCCGAGATCGCGGAAGCGCTTGAGGAAGCACACTGCAAGCTCGGTGCTGTTTTCGTTGTACTCAGCCTTGTATGTACTGTGAGACACATAGACCTCCGCTCCCGATGCGGTAGCGCTCTGGGCGTCGTTGCAGTGGAGGCTGATGAGAATATCGGCATCAACGCTGTTGGCAAGACGCACACGCTCACCGAGGGTCATCTTTGACCCCTTGGGGTCAAGTCCGTTATGGGTCATATATACCACTGCGCCGTCATAACGCTGAAGCTCTGCATAGCAGGCTCTTGCAATGGCAAGGTTCAGCTCCGATTCATAAATACCGTCAGCTGTGTTGCAGGCGCCGAAGTCAGGACCGCCGTGACCGGGGTCCAGCACTATTACAACAGGGGAATCTGAGCCCGCTTCATATCTGGCTGTCATAAAAGGAACTGTGAATGCAATCAGAGCCAGGCACAGGGTTATTATGAGCCACAGCTTGACCTTTCCGTTCATTTTATTCATCTTTTTTCTCCTTTTTAACCAAATCAGTACTCGTCGTAATACTCGTCGCCTTCGTAATACTCATCGGCATAGCCGTAATCGGTGTAGCCGTCATCGTAATAATCGTCGGAATAATAGTCGAGGTAGTTTGATATCATCTTTTCTCTCTGGATCTTCTTGTGGGCAATGTAGCCTGCGGTAAAGCCGCCTGCCACAAGCACTATCAGTCCGCCGAGGATGCCTATGAGCACCGCCGGGGACATTCCCTCAAGGAAGCCTTTGACGCCCCCTGAGGATTTTACAGGCTCCTCGGGCTCATCAGATACAACAGGCTCTGTGGGAGATACCACCACATCCTCAATTATGGGTGCATCGGGCTCTGTGTCGGTCTCGGTCACGACCTCCACCTCAGGCTCCGATTCTGTTGGCTCGGATTCAGGAGGAGCATTGAGGGCTGCAAGATAGTCCTTATACTCCTGAACTGTCATCCCCTGGGGGATAAGGTGCAGGTTTATGTTGTAGGTTCTTATGCTGCCGTTTTCTGCGGTGACAACAATGAAGTAGTTGTTGCTGCCTGTGTTTATCTGCTGGCTGAAGTTGTGGGATACGCCGGCGCCGCTGTGGTTTGCAGGGAAGTTTGCACTGATTCCGCCCTGAGAAAAAATCACATAGGCGGTGTACTCGGTGACATCGGGATCGAAGGCAGGCTCCAGGGCGATTTTGTTTCCGCCCACCGCAAGCTCGATGTCTGCAAGGGTATTGTCATCAGACAGTGCGGTCAGTCTTATGGATGCACCTTCCGTTGCTATCTCAGAGGACGCAAAGGCGTAATCCTGTGCGGTGTAGGTGTAATCCGCCTCACTCTTGACCACCACATCGCCGATGTAGAATTCCGCCACGGAGTCGGTTATATAGCCGCTGCCCTTGTACTTCATCTTGAAGGCAATGCTTGCGGTCTTTGACTGCCCGTGGAAATAGGCGGTATCGGCATTTGCCTTGAATTCGATGCTTATCTTGTTTGTGCGGGCATCCACCACTGCATCGTAGCCTGAATGGAAATGGTTTGCGGAGTTTGCTATAAACTCGCAATACTCAAAATCTGCGCTGTTGTAGTAGATGGAGAATGCAAGATAGCTTACATCGTACATACTGGCGTTTGTGAAGTTGTATGTAAGATAGAAGGTCTGCCCTTTTCTCACGCTCTGCTTGTCAATGCTGAGCTGAATCTTTATCTTCTCCGACCCCGATGTCGCCTCTGCCTCCGATGCGAAAAAAGGGATCTGAGCAAATATCAATATGAAAGCCAAAACAAATGTCAATACTCTTTTTTTCATGCTGGCGCACTTCCCTGTCTATGTTAATGTGCGGATATATTAAGCCGATATAATATTACCACACAAAAGGGCTTGATATCAAGTTTTTTTCGATATATTTTGCATTATTGAATAAAATATTATATTCCCTATTTGATTATACTCGAGGATGATGTATAATTATAACATCAAATCAACGGAGTAATCGGATGAAAAAGCTTATTATCAAACATAACGACGCAGGGCAGCGAGTGGATAAATTCCTCGGAAAGGCGTTTCCCTCCCTGCCCCAGAGCATGATGTACAAGGCTATACGCACCAAAAACATAAAGCTCAACAGAAAACGCTGTCAGATTTCCGACAGGCTTTCCGAAGGTGATGTGCTGGAGGTATATCTTCCTGACGATGTTCTTTCCGAGCCTGAGTACAGATACGATTTCCTCAAGGCTTCAAAGAACATTGAGATAAGCTACGAGGATGAGCATATACTCATAGCAGACAAAAAGCCCGGGGTACTGGTTCACCCTGACAATGATTATCAGACAGATACCCTCATTGCAAGAATCCACCGCTATCTTTATGAAAAGGGCGAGTATGACCCTGAGGAAGAAAACTCCTTTGCCCCTGCCCTTGTCAACAGGATAGACCGCAATACAGGAGGACTGGTCATCGCGGCGAAAACCGCTGCTGCTCTGAGGATTCTCAACCAGAAAATGAAGGACAGGGAGATTCACAAGGAGTATCTCTGCATCGTTCACGGAAAGGTGCGCCCCAAAGAAGCTACTCTGACGGGCTATCTTGTCAAAAACGAGGAACAGAACAGGGTGTATATCGACTCGAAACCCTCTCCCGATGCAAAGACCATCCGCACAAAATATCTTGTGCTGGCGGAGCGAAACAACCTCTCCCTCATGCACATCGACCTGCTGACAGGGCGCACCCATCAGATACGCGCTCACATGGCGTCCATCGGGCATCCCCTCCTCGGCGACGGAAAATACGGCACCAATGCTCTCAACAAGGGTACGGGCTATACAAAGCAGGCGCTTTATTCCTATCGCCTGACCTTTGAATTCACCACCGATGCAGGAGAGCTTTCCTATCTGGACGGCAGAGTGGTTCAGGCTGCGAATGTGCCGTTTCTAAGCGAATTTCCCGACTACAGATTAGGGTGATTTTATGGCTGTGTGGAATCCCTGGCACGGCTGTCACAAAATAAGCGCGGGGTGTAAAAACTGCTACGTTTACCGCCGTGACGGCAGATATGACAAAAACAGCGCCATTGTCACAAAAAACAAGGATTTTGACCTTCCCATCAGGCACGACCGCTCCGGGCTTTACAAGCTTCGGGGCAGTGAGACGGTGTTTGCCTGCATGACCTCGGATTTCTTTCTCGAGGATGCCGATGAATGGCGCGGGGAAATCTGGGATATGATCCGCTGTCGCTATGACCTGCATTTTATGATCATTACAAAGCGGATTCATCGGTTTATGGAGTGCATCCCCGATGACTGGGGTGACGGCTGGGATAACGTCAGCATCTGCTGTACTGTTGAAAATCAGGACAGGGCGGATTTCAGGCTGCCGATTTTTGTATCTCTCCCAATAAAAAGGAAGTATATTACCTGCGAGCCGCTCCTAGGAAGAATCGATTTGACTCCGTGGCTGAATCACGATATTGTAAATGTCACTGTGGGCGGCGAATCGGGTATTGAGGCTCGGGAGTGTGATTTTGACTGGATTCTGGATATCCGCAGGCAGTGTTATGATGCAGGGGTATCCTTTCATTTCAAGCAGACAGGCTACCGTTTCAGAAAGGACGGTAAACTGTATCTCATCGACAGAAAATTCCAGCACTCACAGGCGCGAAAAGCCATGATAGACTGCTGAAAACGCCAAAAGTTTTGTCCACTTTTTTCAAAAGTGGTGGAGTGCAGAGGCAACGTCTCTGCCGGGGTTTTAAGGGGCGGAGCCCCTTAACTTTCATTGCTTTCAAAAGCAGGCGGAAGCCTGCTTTTATTTATCTGAGTACAGTTGAGGGGCGCGCCCCTCAAACTCCTGCGTCAGGGCGCTGCCCTGACAACCCGCAAAAGGACAACGTCCTTTTGATTCCGCAAACAAGAAAGACTCAACCCTCTCAGAGGCTGAGTCTTTTTCCTTATACGTCGTACTTTTTAAGCAGCATATCAAGGGCTTCTCTGAGGAGGATTGCTTCTCCTACGCCGTCGCGTTTTGAAAGCTTTGTGAGCCGCTGGAGCTGGTCGCTTGTGAAATGAACGGTCTTTGTGACCATCTTCTCTTCCCTTGCAAGGCATACGCGGTTTCTGCCCAGTCTCTTTGCTCTGCACATGGCTCCTTCTGCCTTTCGTATAAGCTCAGAGCAGTTTTGTGCATCTTCTCCTGCTGCGGCTATTCCAACCGAAACAGTCAGCTTTTCCCCCTCGACGCTGACATCAAAACCAGCTCTCAGAGTTTCCATCTTCAGAAAGACTGTTTCCTTGTCGTAATCCGCACCGAAAACAATCGCAAACTGATCACCGCCGTAACGGTAGAGCTTTGCCTCATTTTCAAGATGCTTCTGAAAATATCTGCCCGTTTCGATGATGACCTCATCCCCTGCATCGTAGCCAAAGTTTGTGTTTATGCGCAGAAATTCATCCACATCAAGCATTACTACGACCGCTTCCTCTTCCTCAGAAAATATCCTGCATATTTCTGCTTCAAACTCCCGGGCAAGGGGTAAACCGAGAACCTCGTTGACTTTGTTTCCTTTATGAGACATAGATTGCACCTCTTTCTTTGTTTTATGTCTGTAGTATAATTCAGCAAGTATTATTTGTCAAGTATTATTAATATAATATTATAAAAATAACACCGCCGATATAACACATCAGCGGTGTTGTGCTTTATTTTTCTGCTTTCTTCCTGTGAGATTTTATTATGCAAACAGCCAGATATGCAGCAGTGATTCCCGCTACTGCACCTGTGCAGTCAAGGAGCACATCCAATATTCTGCCTGCTCTGTCGGGTACAAAAAGCTGTATCGTCTCATCTGCCGAAGCAACCAGCGCGCAGAAGGCTGCGGAGACCGCAAACCGCAGTTTCATACGGTTTGCTGACAGCGCAGAGAAGGCAAGTATTCCGAGAATAAAAAACTCGGTAAAATGCGCACACTTTCTCAGAACAGTGTGCAGCACTGCAAACTCCGCCTCGGAAAGACTACCCATAAGCTGCGGGCAGAAGATTCTGAGAATCTGACCCAGCAAGCCGTCACTGAGGTTTCCCGATATCTCGCCGGGCTGCAGGGTGAAGGCAAATATCACGCACACCCACAGGCAGGTGACAACAGCAGATTTTCTGCTTATTTTCAGTGTCATTACATCAGCTCGCAGATAGCATTTGAGAATGCTACGGGGTCTTCGATTGGCAGTCCTTCAATGAGAAGTGCCTGATTATAGAGCAGCTCGCAGTATTTCTTCAGCATTTCGGGGCTGTCTGCAACAGCCTCCATGCGTCCGAAAACAGGATGTGAAGTGTTGATTTCAAGCACTCTGCGGGCTTTCATTCCATTGCCGCCGGGCATGGAAGACAGCACCTTCTCCATCTCAAGGGAAATCTCGCCCTCGGTGGTAAGACATACAGGATGGGTCTTGAGAATCTTTGAAGGCTTTACTGCAACGACTTTGCCCTCAAGCTGAGTGAGCATTGCCGCAAAGAGATCCTTCTTTTCCTCTGCTGCCTTCTCTGCTTCCTTTGCCTTTTCGTCGTTATCTATCTCTGCATCGGATGCAGCGCAGAATTCCTTGCCCTCAAATTCGCGGAGGATCCTGATTGCGAACTCGTCAACCTCCTGGGTGAGGTAAAGAATCTCATAGCCCTTGTCGCGGAGCATTTCGGTCTGGGGCATGAGAGCAGCCTTTGCTTCGCTCTCGGCGCAGACATAGTAGATAGCCTTCTGATCCTCGGGCATGGCTGTAACATATTCGGAAAGGGAAACATAATTGCCCTCGCGGCTGGATCTGAAGAGCAGGAGGTCGGAAAGCAGCTCGTTATTCTGACCAAAGCCGCTGTAGACGCCGTATTTGAGCTGCAGTCCGAAGGCATCAAATAACTTTTCGTAGTTTTCTCTGTCGGACTTCAGCATATTGGAAAGCTCGCTTTTGATTCTCTTTTCGATTCTTCCGGAAATAAGCTTGAGCTGTCTGTCATGCTGGAGCATCTCACGGGAGATGTTGAGAGAAAGATCCTGGGAGTCAACGAGACCACGGACAAATCCGAAATAATCGGGCAGCAGATCCTTGCAGCATTCGGTGATGAGAACTCCCGATGCATAAAGCTTCAGACCGCTTTCATATTCTTTGGTGTAGTAGTTTGCAGGTGCTTTTTCGGGGATGAAGAGCAGGGCATTGAAGTTTGCTGCGCCCTCTGTGTAAATATGAGCATACCTGAGGGGCGCCGAATAATCAAAGAAATTCTGCTTGTAGAACTCCTCGTACTGCTCCTTTGTTATCTCACTGCGGTTCTTTTTCCACAGAGGCACCATGCTGTTTACAGTTCTGCGCTCGGTGACCTCCTCGTAATCGTCAGGCTCTCCGTCCTTGCCCTCTACCCTGCGGAAATCGGTTACATTCATGCGGATGGGGTAACGGATATAGTCTGAATACTTCTTGATAAGTCCCTGAATGGTATGCTCGTCAAGATAGGTATCATAGTCTTCGTTTTCGGTATTCTCGCGCATGTAAAGGGTGATGACTGTGCCGTGCTCAGCCTTTTCAGCCTCTTCAACGGTATAGCCGTCAACGCCCTCTGAGGTCCACAGATATGCCTGCTCTTCGCCGTATGCCTTTGTCAGGACGGTTATCTTCTCCGCTACCATGAAGGCAGAATAGAAGCCTACGCCGAACTGACCGATAACATCGATCTCTTCCTTCTGATCCATGTTCTGCTTGAAATCGAGAGAGCCGCTGTGGGCGATGGTGCCGAGGTTGTTCTCCAGATCTTCCTTTGTCATGCCGCATCCGTTATCGGCGATGATAAGGGTTCGGTTTGCGCTGCTTATATCTATCTCTATTGAAAATGCATCGCGGTTCATGCCCATTATGCCGCCGTCAAGGGAACGGTAATAGAGCTTGTCGATTGCATCGCTGGCATTTGAAATAAGCTCTCTTATGAATATTTCCTTGTGGGTGTAAATAGAATTGATCATCAGGTCAAGCAGGCGCTTTGACTCTGCCTTGAATTGCTTTTTTCTCATTGTTTTACCTCTTTGCAAAATGATAAATTAGCACTCTCACGCACAGAGTGCCAGCTTTAATATTGTAGCTTATTATTCATGGAAAATCAAGGCTATTTTGTGAATGTTTAATCAATTTCACCCCTTTCTACATATTTTTTATACAAATTTCGCTTTTAAAGGGCTTAATTTTGAAAAATCTCACTATTGCAATTTAACTCGTTAAATTTTATTATATTTATATCGAATGGCGTACCTTCGCCATATCGGATTCCATTTTAGGAGGAATAATTATGTCCGAGTACATTAACAGAGTCCTTGAAGAGGTCAAGAGAAAGAATGCTTCCGAGCCTGAATTCGTTCAGACTGTTGAAGAAGTTTTCAAGTCTATTGAGCC
>JAZUPA010000208.1:0-11944 GCA_045604945.1 Acutalibacteraceae bacterium | reverse complement strand
TCGTTGTTCATTTGACGTTCCTTTCTTTTGTGGATTGTTTTGATAAGTACAGCGGACACTGGATAATGGTGGCTCGAAATGTCTGCTTGCAGTCGTTCTGACATTTTCGGCAGAGGGAGTTATATTCTCTGCGTCCTTTGTCGCCTATGAAGAACGACCATTCCAGTTTTTGTTTTTTGCTTAGTCTTGGCGTTGTTCAGACCTCCTTACTATGAATATTCGGTGCCCTTTTGGGCGTTTTTTCTCTTTGAGAGGGGCGTTCTGAGGTGCAGACGGGAAAGTATATTAATTTCTCAAGAGACGGAATTAAGGCAGAATAGGTGCGGTTTATGACACTTTTTCATGGGCAAGTGACTTGTTGATATAGTCCTAATTATTTATTTTGCCAAAAGAAATAAAAAGTGCTTTCCCACGCAATGCGGAAAAGCACTTTTGTCTGTATGAAGCTAAATCGTGCAATAAAATATCGCCGATGAACACAGGAACAAAGCAAGATATTACACTCGCTTAATGTTCCGGCTTCATACGGCGCTTGGTAGCCATGGATAAATCCATTCTCCGCTTGCACGACTTAAAGTCATTTTGTTATTCAATTGTGACAAACGTCTGCTCAACCAAGAACAAACGTTCGCCGCGTAAGTTTATTATATACGATAGATTTCTGAAAATCAAGTCCTAAATCACAAAATTCACTGCAGATGCCGATTATTCCAAGAGCCACCACTGCTTACAAGTATTACAACGTATAGTCGGCGTTCTTAAATTCCGCTTAGTTTCTTGCTCTGGTCTGTCGAACTATGGTATAAAGCAGGCGCTTATCAAGGATCTCGCCTCGACGAACACCAGCGAACAGATTGGTGATGAGCGGTCTATTATGGGCAAAATAGAACGTAATTAACTTAATAGTGTTAATTCGTATATTGTATTACTGCACTAAACGCATTATATTTCTCAGTCTATCCGGAATCTTCCAGATATCATCAGTAACGATGGCAAAATAGGCTTCGCCTTCGGTCACCGCGTTTAAAATTACTTTTTCGAATCCATCGGAACGAGCGAATATGTCACTTGACAGAATAAAATGTGTATCCGTCATTGTTCTACTTATTTTTTCTGCAAGCTGATCGGGAGAAATCTGTCCCGGGTCGCCTGTAAGATCATTAATAGATTTGCACGGCGAACAACAGGCTTTTACCAGAGCGGATGTACGAAAACAACTCGAGTGCAGGATAATGATATTTTCATTTGAATAATCTGGAACATCTGCGCCCTCATACGCAAGCGCCTTTTCTATTTTGAAAACTATTCCTGACATCTCGTCCAGAGTTTCTTCATATAAGCCGCTAACCCGCTCTTCCAGATCGTTTATCTTTCGACTTAAATTTTCGAGTTTTTCACAAATCGCATCCAGCTTGTCCTGCATGATATTTTCTCCTCTCAGAAGCCATACACACTATCATTGTATCGTGTTTACACAATACCATCAGCTATGCACCTAAAACGTCCCACCCGCGGTGCTATACTCCTGAATGCAAGGAGTGAATGATATGAAAAACGAAAAACAAGCTGTCAATGTAAGTCAACCCGATTACAGTGAGTATCATTGCCCGGAGGATGCTTTAGAGGCCGTAGTGCCCGAGGGCGTGGAAAGAATTGACGAAGATACATTTTACGGCTGCGATCATCTGGAAAAGATATCTCTCCCTCAGAGCCTTAGATATATAGGCAGAGATACATTCAAGAAATTGCATGCACTCAGAGAGGTTGTGTTTTCTGAGGGTCTGGAATGGATAAGTACAGAAGAATTTTGTTATAAAAGGAATCTCGAAAAGGTGGTATTGCCGGATACCATTAAAATAATCTGTATGTCAGCGTTTTATTCATGCTACAATCTGAACGAAATCACGCTTCCCGACAGCCTTGAGCAGATTCAGACAAGTGCGTTTGAACACTGCGAAGAACTCTTAGCAATCAATATCCCCCAAAAAGTACAAAGCATTGAACCTTGTGTGTTTCGCGGCTGCGCTCGCCTTCACCGCGTCACTCTGCCTGCTGGACTGAAATATATCGGATACCACTCCTTTGCAGGTTGTGGATGGCTCGAAGCAATTCACCTGCCGGAAAGCATCGTTCATATTGATCGCACAGCATTTAATGGCTGCAATGTAATCGTATTTGCTCATCGCAGACCTGAGGAATACAGCGGAACGGAGGTAATGGACGGTGTGCTGGCGTGGTTCGTGCCAAAGGAGATAAACGGCGAGCAGCGCTGGCAGCCGTGCTGGTAGAGCATAAAAAAACAGCTAAGACATGAACCAAAGCAAGGCGTGCGCCGTTTTGGGTGCACGCCTTGCTTTATAATTTGCACAGAAATCAAGCGCGATGAAAATGCAACTAAATCATAGTTTTTTCACGGAGGTACAATAATGAAATACTGCATTCGCTGCGGCAGGCAGCATACCGACGACCGTGTTTTCTGTGAAAGCTGCGGAGAGTTTCTCGCAACCTATGAGCAATATTACTACATGGCGCAGTACTATCATCAGAAGCAGACCATGCAAAGCGTTCAACCGTCTGCATACCAACACGCCCGACCTGATAATACTGCCCAACGGCCGTCAACGCAGTATGTATATTCGCAGGCAGTGAAGCAGGAAATCCAGCCGGATTCAAAGAAGAAACGATCCTGGAAGCGCATAGGCTACATGACGCTGGTTGCGGTTGTGGTGACTATCATCCTGACGATACTTGAAGCGGCGGGGTGCATTGACGGCAACTGGGGCGTTCCGATCGGGTCGGAGGATGGCGGTTATTCCCAGAGCTCGGACGGATCGGAAGAAATACCCGTGGACGAGATCCTGAACATACTGGACTCCACCAAGGTCGACACGATGTTTTCTCCCACGGTCGGGCAGATGATAGTAAAAGTGTTCCACACCTTTGACATTACATACGAGAAGATTCCCGGCACCGAAACAGAGTATCATGTCACCATAAGCGGTGAATTCTGCCCCAATCCTGATATTCCCTATCTGACCATGGAGGGGGAGGTTATGTACCGTGTGAATATCGCGAGCGGACGATGTGTTCTTGTCAGTGATATAAACAATGTCGAAGCGGCTTTTCTTGCGCATATTTTCTACTGATAGCAACTGCCCCTCCGTGTCAATGAAGGACATGGAGGGGCGGTTGCTAACAGCTTCAATTTTTCGCGGCGGCTATCTTTTTGCGTATTTCATTAGCCGCCCGTTCGTTGTTTTCCTTCCCGTAAATGTACGGTTTCTTGGTCGTTCCGTACAGCCAGAATCCACCGGTTTTCCTTGTGGCTAAACCCTTAAATTCACTGTCAGCTTTGACTCCGATATATTCGCCGTTCTTCTTTACGGGTTCAACGATAAGCCTGACTTTACGTTCATACACGTCTTCAAAACTGTCCGGCTCGTCCTCCACTATGCCAACGGCAATGATGCCCACACCCTTGTAGTAATAGTAGACATAGTCACCTTTTCTAAAATATCTGAGCGTTTTGCGGGCCGAGCCAAAAGCCATGATGGCAGCAGCACAGGGATCGTCACTGACACGGCTGAGCATTTCGTCCGTTGCACGCGGTTCATGGGCTACATCGGTATCAAATATAATACCTTTGATATTATCTGATGCTTCCGCTTTTTCGGGCACAGCAGCGGACGGCATATTAATTGAGGACAGGTCGCTTTTCGAATCGCCGCCGTTGATTGCCTGATTGAACAATCTAAGATATTCCGCATCTGAAATTCTAAAATGGCTGGGGTGATATACTTCAACTAACCTTGGGCTGTATTTAAGCTGATGTACCACGTGTTTTTCGAGCAGTTCTTTTACTATGCGACCGCAGCAGATTATTACATTGGGCTTGATAATCTCGATTTCCTCTGCTATATACTCAGCATAACGCTCTGTATATGCTTCTAAAACAGAATCATTACAGTGGGTATATCCACCGCGCTTGTTAAGGTTCATAAATGCAGCAGAACGCAGGCGGTCGTGGTTTTTGTTGATATGCTGATAGTTATTCATGCTGAAAGCGTTATACAGCATTGCAATTCGCCGTGAAAACAAATTTTGTTTATAATCCGCAATGCGGTTTACAACACATCTAAGCCAGAACTGATCATTGTTTTTACAGATAGTGTTATGATCGGATGATCCACCTATGTTTCCTTCCTTGGCTATAAACAAAATGCGCTTGCCCGACTCACAGAGCCTATATTCATCCTCGTCAATTATTCCGTCCGGATCAAACGATTCTTTTGAAACGTTCCTGTATTCGTAAGACTTGAATGATTCATCACCCTCTCCTGCTTGCTTCTTTTTCCATTCAGCGAACAGTTTGTCAAGGGTTTTGATGTTATTCAGCTTATTCTCCATAGTTTTCTCCTTTATTATACAAGTTCTTTATACTTCAGTCCAAGCCTTTGTGCATAGGAAATCGCATAGGAGCCTTTCGGTGCGTAAATTGTTAGTTTTTGGCTATTTGATCTTATAAATGCACTGTCGTCAATACGGATCACACTTTGCGGTATAAATGCTTTTTTTAGTTCTGAACAACCCGAAAAAGCACCGATGGGTATTTCTTCGATTGTAGGGGGCAGTTCAACATTCCTGAGACCTGAACAACCGATAAAAGCTGCCATTCCGATCCTTTTAAGCTGTGCAAATATCAATCCAGTTATGTTTTCGCATCGATAAAATGCATGTATGCCGACGCGAACAAGATAAGGTAAATCATATTCGCCACTAATGCAGAAACAACGATTGAATGCACATTCTCCGATATATTCAACCTTTGATGGGATAGAAAAGTTTTTCAGCTCTCGGCAATGAAAAAACGCCCTGTCTCCAATAACAGTAACAGTATCGGGAATCTCTGCGGTCTCCAGATTTATGCATTCCTCGAACATTGATTTTGAGATGGTTGTTACACCGTCGGGTATTCTGATGCTTCTAAGCATTGTGCAGCCCAAAAAAGCTCGTGCACCGATTTCCGTAACTGTTGAGGGAATTACTATTTTCTCTAAGCCTTTGCAACCTTCAAAGGCTTTGCTTTCAATTGTCTGCAGACCTTCGGGGAGAATAATTTTCTTTAATTCCCTACAATTGTAAAAGGCCTTTGCACCGATGATCTCCGTTCCCTCGGGCACAGTAAATTCGGTGCGCGTTTCATATTTTGAGAATATTTTTTCGTTGGTTTGTTTTGTCATATCTAAACCTCATAATTTTCCAACGACTGCCGCAGATCCACCTTTATCTGCTCCGCCCACTTCTGTTGCGTCAGCACACGGATGTGACGTGCGTATTACAGAGCACAACAATCTGAGAGCGTTTTATTTAATTACCATTCTCTTATTTCTTCAAAACTCACTGCTTTCTTACACCATCACATATATCCAGGATTTCGTTCATTGCATCTATGACTTTCTGTGCTTTGAGGATATCTTCATGTTTTTCTCTTCTGATCCTGCGAACAGTCCCTATTATATGCTCAAGATTTTTTCTTCCGTTGTGAATTGACTTTTTGTCGGCAGAATTCAGCAGTTCCAATGTATCAACAAGTGCCTGCCGGCACTCGACAAGATCGTTTATGTCTGCGATATCTCTGCCGTTTCTCCAGTCTGTCTCAGGCATATCATCAATGTCTGAACAATCAATACTACTGTATATTTCGTCTCTCTGTTCTTCTGTCTCTGCAAGCAGTTTCTTTTGCTGTTCCTGAGTTTCTTTGATGTTCATTTCAAATTCTCCTTATCCCTCATAATTCTCCACCGATTGCCGCAGATCCGTCTTTATCTGCTCCACCAGCTTCTGCGGGGTCAGCACACGGACGTGCCTCGCGTACTGCAGCGCCCAGCAGCGCATGGCCTCGTAATTCATACGCACTCTTGCGGTAAACTCATCCTCGGTTTCGGACAGAATTCCAATATCCCTGCCCAGCCAGTCGATGACCTCGTTGAGAATGTATTTCTTTGCACGAAATGTGACCGAAACACTCTCGCCTGTGAACATATAGATGTGCTCCGCCATGTGTCTGGGCAGGTCGAGTCCGTGCTCGAGGCCTTTTACTTTTGACTTGGGCTTGGCAGGTGTATCCAGCAGCTTTATGTCCGTGATGCGGTCGAGGCGATAGTTTGCCACATTGTCATACTTATCGTAATTGCAGATGAGATAATACCTGCCGTTGGTCGCCGCCATCTGATATGGGTTGATGATATATGTACGCAAACTGCCGTCGGAGGAGCGGCGGGGGTGAAGCTTTTTGTCGGTGCCGTATTCGCAGTACCGGAAGGACACCTGCCGACCCTTGCTGATGGCTTCGTCCAATATCTCGATGGTGTACATAAGCTGCTTGTTGGGCGGCTGGGTGTCAGGCATGGTGCGGATGTGCTTCACACGGGAGGTGAAGTATCTGTTGGAAAGCCCCTCCAGCTTGCCGATAAGCTCCTTGCACTGGCTGTAGGGAATGTGCTTTGAGAAAAGCAGACTGTCTATCAGCAGGCGCAGTTCGCTGTCGGTAAAGTCGCGCACAAGGTAAAAATCGGAGAGAATGTAGTTTTCCTCCATGCAAACCTCGCCTGTTGCTTTATCGGTGACGGGCACCATGCGTATAGTTTCACTATACTCCAGATCATAGCCGAATTCAAGCAGATTCATCAGATTGCGCTTGATGGCCTTGCGATCGGCGGTCATGTTGTATTCATTCTCCAGAATTTCCGCTATGTCTCGCTGGCTGAGGCGATGATCCTCGTCGGAATACTTGCGGAGAATATCGAGGATATTCATAATGAGAAGCTTCTTGTGCTGCTTTGCCGGCATAATATCAACCTCCGTGTTTATTGTATCACTTTCGAGTGTATAGTACAACAGGTGATGGGATATTTTTGTCGCACCGAAATCATGAATCAGACTCTTCTTCCTCCATCACCTTCAGCATTTCTCTGAGCTTCTCAAGTTCCTGACCGCACAGCTCCACCTGCTCGATGTACGGGTTCGGCTCCTTCAGTTTTATCTGAATCTCATGCAGCCGGTCGTTCTGATCGTCGTGCAGCCGGTGGAGCTTTTCCACGGTGCCGTCAAACTTTTTCAGGAAGTTGATCACTCTGGTGATATTCCCTCGGGGAGATTTGCCCATGCGGACGATATATTCTCCACTACTGCGTTCGAGAATAATATACGGATCCTTTTCGTTCTGCCGTTCCGGAACGGTCACGGTAAAGTCGAGAATGGAATTGACATGGCCACCGTGCATAATAAGCTGCTCGGTAAGCACATTGCCGTGGAGCTGTACCGCCTGTGTATAATCTTTTTCCGAAAGCTCCTGCAAAAAGTCGAGGTTAAGCTCGGCTGCCCATAGGTTTGGACGGCTGGCGCGGATGTTGGTTGCTTCATCCTCAAGATGCCTGCGGGTGGAGTCAAACTGAAGACGAAGTATCCGCAGGTTGCGCAGCTCGTTTTCCTTTTCAGCATACTGCTTCATGAGAGGCATGGAAAGAGCCAGAGCCTTTACTTCGGCATAGGAGAGTATATTTTCCTCAAGGTCGGAGGCGCTGCGCTGGGATGTGCTGCCGCTGAGAAACTGGGAGATGAATTTCTGCTTGTTCTCAAGAATCTGCCATGAATAGGCATCAAAGCTGCCCTCGGCTATATAGCGGAAGATCATTACGCTCTCGTTGGTGTTTCCCCGGCGCAGTATGCGACCCTCGCGCTGCACCATATCCGCCGGACGCCACGGCACGTCCAGATGGTGGACAGCTTTCAGCCTTGTCTGCACATTTGCACCTATGCCCAGCTTGAATGTGGAACCGATGAGCACACGCACCTTGCCGGAGTTGACCTTTTCGTAAAGTGACAGTTTGCGCTGCTCGCTCTGGTAGCTGTGGATGAAAGCTATCTTTTTTTCCGGTACACCCTGTTCCACGAGCTGCTCTTTGAGCTTTGCGTACACGCTGAAATTTTCGCCCTTGGGCGTTGAATAATCGCAGAATATAAGCTGGGAGCAGTTCGGATTGTTCCGATACACCTCCAGAGTTTGCTGCACGCACTGCCATACCTTTGAGGAGCTGTCGTAGGCCTGTCGTTTTCTCACCAGAGTGAGGTCAAGAGCGGCTTTTCTTCCGTCGGTGCTCACCTTGAGCATATTGTCCTCGTTGCGCTTTACTTCCTTACTCCGTATCTTTTCGGTTCTCTCGCACAGGGTTTGCATGTAGTCGGAAAGAGCCTGATGTTTTTCTATCACCACATCATCGTAGCCGCCAAATTCCGGCAGACCATCTTTGTTCGACATGGAGTGGAATACGGCGATCTGGGAAAACATCAACGACAGCTCGGGCAGGTTGAAGAATTTTGAAAACCTGCGCACAAAGCGAAATTTAGAAGCGTCCACATCAATCTCGCAAATCTGCTCGGGCAGAGCGAAGGTCCTGACCCAGTTGTCAAACTGATGCAGCTCACGCTCCTCAAGCGCTTTGCTCTGAAGATACATCTGCATGGTGTACACATCGGAAATGGAATTGCACAGGGGTGTACCGGTGGCAAAAATCACACCTCTTCCGCCGTTCTGCTCCTGCACGCAGCGTACCTTCTGCAGCATATCAAGGCACTTGACGGAACCGTTGGTATTGATGCCCCTGAGATCACGCAGTTTAGTGCGGATGGGTATGTTTTTGTAATTGTGTGCTTCGTCGAGAAACAGCGAGTTTATTTCAAGCTGTTCAAAGGTGATCTCCGGCGTGACCCGCTCGACTCTGTCTAGCAGAGAAATCAGCTCCTGCGCCTGCTTGCGTATTACTTCCTTTTCGCGGTTGATGGCGGCACGATCCCAGCCGTATTGGCTGATTCTTCGGGCGGCTTCATCCAGTAACTTGATCTGCCGGCTCGTTGCATTTGTGACATACTGCTCGGACAGCGGGATCATCTCAAAGCAGCTGTATGCAATAATAATGCCGTCGTAGTCGCCGTCGCGCATCTGTCTTTTCATCTTTGTACGCATATCCGGCTTAAAGGTCTTTGGCTCTACCGTCAGCACCTTTGCCCCGGGATACAGGGTTGTGAAAATCTGCTCCCACTGGCCGACAATGTTATTGGGCACCACAAACATATTCTTGCGCGATATGCCCTCCTGCCGCATTTTCATGGCGGCGGCTATCATTATGTAGGTCTTGCCTGCGCCCACATCGAAAGCCAGCAGAGTGTTCTTTTCGTTTACGATCCGCTGCACCGCATCTTTCTGATATGGATACAGAGTGAATTTCTCCGACATTTCCGGAAATTCCAACCTGCTGCCGTCAAAAGATTCACGGGAAAGGTCTGAGAACATCTTGTTGTAGGCTTCTTCCACCTGCCATATACGATCCTCATCCTGCCATATCCATTCCTTGAATGTGCTGATGAGCAGCTTCTGTTTTTCCAGAGCGGCAATGGTGTCTTCCTGATTGTATTGGTTGCCGCTGTCAAAGAGCTTTATTTCCCGCAGATTGAGAGTGGCTTCGATAATGAACAGGGCGTTATATCTGGGAATGCCGTAGGTGGCGGTAGTGGCGACGTTTGAATGATACTTTTTATCCGATATAAACCAACTTCCGGTTATCCTTTCATAGTGAACAAGATATTTGCTCTGTGCGTATTCCGTATCGCCAAACGCAATGTAATTGGCAAACTGATTGATGATTTCCGGAGCTATCCACGGCGCACCCATGGACACTTCGATATCCGTGTAGGGGATATTGTGAGGGGTGCGGTCGATTCTATGTGTCTTCTCTTTTTCCTGCTTCTGCTCCTTTATGGACTTTGCCTGCTGGTAGAGGGAAATCCACTTGTCGAGGGTGAATTCCGAAAGATTCTCTTCGGAAAGCGTATCGATCAGTTCCATGCGAGGCGATGCTTCGGGTTCATCACCGTCAAACCGCACGGTATAATCCTCTGCGTTGTACACGGAATAGTCGCGGTTCATCAGTTCCTGAGCGATCTGTGTGCCTAGCATCTGCGGATGGACGAACTCCGCAATGCGGTCGGAAATATACCCCTTTTCTTTCTGGGCATAAAGAGGCATATTATTCTGAGCGAGCAGATTCTTCAGCTCCAGCTTCCAAAGAATGGAAAGCTGCCGTCGGCGGCTGACCTTCGGGTTGCACGATGCCTTCCGCTCTATTGTCACCGAGCTGTCACAGATGCAGATTATACCCCACTCTGCCGGAATCTTGTCCGAAGCGGACTTGAGATGACGCCGGCTGACGACCAGATAGTTTTCGTCAAAGAACCGGCTGTACGCGCTGACCTGCGCCGACAGCCGCTGGTAGTTATCAAGGTCGCTCTTTATCTCGTAGCCGGTCAGCCTGTCGGTAACGACCATTACATCGCACACCGAGGTGCCGATGCTCTTTTCCTGATATATCCGCATTTTTCTTCCGGATGCCTGCAGGTATGCAATCAGAATTTTGCGAATTTCCTTATCGTTCACAGCCAACACTTCCTTTGTTTTATACCGGGTCAAGCTCTCCGGCACTCACAGTGGGGTGCTGCTCGATGAACTTGCGGATATCTGAATTGAGCAGCACCCCTTTTTCAGCAAGAGCACTTGCGACTGCGTCGAGCAAAGTACGGTTTTGAGTAAGGATAGTTCTTGCGCGTCTCATATACTGTTCCAGAAGTACGCGGCAGGCAGTCTCCTGACTTCCTTTGAGATCTTCAGAGTTGATTTTTTCGTTGACACTCCAATTAAGACCGCAAGCATTGCCTGATATAATCATGGCCTTGATTGAGTGGATAGCTTTCTTGATATCTATGTCCGATCCGGCATCTGCAGATCCAAACACCATTTCCTCTGCAGCTCTGCCAGCAAGAAAAACCAGAACATAATCAGAAAGCTGATCGTGATCTGCACACCTGACGACAACCCCTTTGCTGCCTGTTACAGACTCCGGACAGATTGCCGCAAAGCCAATACTTCCGGATTTTATTGCCTCGCTGACAGCGAGATGTCCTGCTTCATGGTAGGCTACCCTCATTCGTTCTTTTTCGGTTGCAGGCGATTTTTCACGCCCGAACTCTTCCAGAAGATGTGCCCTGAGAATATGCCTCATATTGATTTTGTCTGCCCGCTCAAAACCTGCATATCTCGCCGCAGTGTTCAGAAGCGATTCGAGTTCTGCGCACGAGCTGCCATAGAGCATTTTGGCAATGTCGTCTATATTTATGTCCTCTACAAAGCTCTTTGCGTTCATGTAATGGCTGATGATCGCGATCGCCGTCTCATCACGCGGAGCGTTCATTTCGATCTTGTGATCGAATCTGCCGGCGCGCAGCAGTGATTCCGGTATGAACATACCGTTCGCCGTGGCAATAACAAACACATCAACGGACTGCGCATTGTCTATGCAGGCCTGAAGAGCAGTGAATTCCTCGTTACTGTTCTTGTCTGTCTTGTATTTGTCCATATCGTCAAGAATAATGACCGACGGAGTGTTCTCTGCCGCCTGTGAGAAGATGTCATTCATTTCGGTGATAAAGCTGCCGTCAGGCTTGGAGCGGCGGAGGATATATGTGTTCCTACCGCTCTCCTCTGCAAACGCACGCGCCATCAGAGTTTTGCCAACACCCGGTTCTCCGTACAGGATCACGCCTCGCGGCATTGTTGCACCTAAAGCGGTGTACCTCTCGGGATTGCGGATCATGTCGCATATAATGCGCAGCTCGTCCTTGACCTCCTCGTAGCCGATAACCTTGTCAAATGCACTCATGTTAGTTCCTTTCCGCAGGTCGCTGAGTATGTCCTGCTGTTTTATTTTCGTGCTTAGCATAACGTACGGCATGGCGCGAAAAAGGTACACGGAATGAGTGCAGAAAACCACGACTGCTTTGACCCTTATTCTGACCCTTAAACCGATATAATCCGTTATCACTTATTGTATGCCCT
>JAZUPA010000207.1:0-27827 GCA_045604945.1 Acutalibacteraceae bacterium | reverse complement strand
CAACTGCGTAAATTTTGCAGTTGACTTTTTATCATAAAATCAGTCCTGACTGTCATTGTCTGCAGTTTCCTCAACTGCAGAAGCCGCTGCAGCCTTTGCTGCCTTTCTTTCTGCACGGCGTTTATTAAGACGGTAAATCATAAGTGCAATAAAGAAAACCACAACAAAGGTAAGAATAAGGGTAAAAGGTTCAAAATTTATATGGGTAGAGCTTTTTACGGGGTCATCGATGCTGGTCATAGGAACAAAATGCACGATATTCACACCGCAGCCGACCATCTGATACATTTCTCCGCCGAACAACATAATGCCAAAGGGGAGAAAATCGAGGAATATACCGCAAAGGAGATTTGCGAGGAACATTCCTGCGGTGATGATAAGAGAAATGATGCTTAATTTTTTCGGAAGCTTAATAATCATATAGATAACGTAGATAACGGTACCGATAAAAAACACACCGAACAGTGTCAAAAGAAGAGATACAAAATCAAATTCAATGCTTTCGGGACGGGGAACACCGCTGGCACTTGAATATGCAGGAGAATAGGCTACACCGAAACCTGAGCGGTAGAACCCGTCATCAAGGGAGAAAATAAACCCAAAGATGTGAGCAGACAGGAAGTTTATAACAAACAAACCTGCTGTTGCGATAATTGACCACAGAGTGACTTTTTTCATAAAATACCCCTTTCAAAATCAAAAACGTGAGAAATTCTCGCAAAAAATAATTTTATCAATGCAGAGAATCCCACGTTTTTATTATATATAAAAGATGGTATATGTCAAGGGAATAAGAACAAATTGTTAATAAATGATTAAGAATAAATGAAATATCGTGCGATCTGATCAGATTATAATATACCAGACACCATCAATCTGAACAAAAATAAAATTGAACGGCACAACGGCCTTATCTCCGTCGACAGGGTGGACAAAACAAGCCTCACAATCAATTTTGCCGTAGCCGTTGGCATTGTCATAGCCCTGCATAACAGCTTCGATATTGTTCTCGGGATACGTTTCGTAGGAGAATGAGGAGTTGATTGTTTCGAGATACTCAAGGCCGTAACCCTTAAAGGTAACGAATATAGCATCTTTCCTTGAAACTGCCTCGGCGTAATCCTCTGTATCCGGGTACATGTCCCGATTGTATTTTTCAGAATATAAAGAAGCGAAACCTGCTGCGTTTCCGCTTTCGATATATTCAAAATACATATCTACTAATTCTTCAGGTGTTGCAGTATGCCTTGAGTCAGATTCACCTACAACGTCCTGTTTTTCCTGCGAACAGCCGCAAAGAGAAAGAAGCAGTACAGACAATACCAGACATAAAAGCTTTTTCATAATAATAATCCTCTCTCTGTTATTACACAATAATGGTAACAGAGAGAGGAAATAATTTGATAGACAGAATGTTAATGCGGTGTAAAAAACTATGTAAGCTCGTCCAGTATGTCGATTATTTCAGGATACTTTTCGGTGCATAAAACTCTGTCAAACAGAGCCATTTCGCCCGTATCCCACCAGAAGCACTTAATGTTGTTTTCTTCTGCGCAGGAAATAAAGTGTCTCACATACGCCTTGCGGACATCCTCGATGCCCTTGTAGTCAGCGCCGCATTCGCCAACAATCACAGGTGCTCCCTGAAGAGCTGAAAAATCAGCCAGTTTCCTGAAAAGATTCTCAATATGCTTCTTTTCGGCATCAGTACCCCACTGGTCGGTAGGCTCGGTGTAGCTGACGCTTGTCCATGTAAAGGGCTGAGGGTCGTAATTGTGAATCTGAATTATAAGATGATTTTCAGTACTGTCCTTCGGCAGAATGAAATTATCAAAAGAGCCGTCAGCGCACATTCCCGAATAGACCTGCACCACAAGATTTCGCTGTGCGTTATTGCCCCCTGTTGCCCTTACAGAATCGACAAAGAGCTGATTGAAATCATTCAGCGCCTTGTATTCCTCGGCACTGCCTGCATTTCCCCAGCGATATTCACTGTCAAGCATTTCGTTGAAGCCCTCAAACATTAACTTCTCGTCGTAATCTTTGAAATGCAGCGCAATGTTTGTCCACAGAGCTGCGAATAATTCCGATTTTACGCTGTAGCATTCGGGCGTTGCACGAAGCCACCCGCCGCCTGAATCATGATGAACATTTATGATGCAGTACATATCCTGCGCCAATACATAATCAGCCACTTCCTGAACACGTGCAAACCAAAGAGGGTCGATTTCGCCCTTTTCATTCATGTGCTCGTACCATGTCACAGGGATACGCACTGCATTAAACCCGGCAGCTTTAACCGTTTCCATCAGCTCGGGTGTTGTAACGGGATTTCCCCATGCAGTTTCGTAGTTTTCGGGCTTGCCCTCGGAATATAAGCCTATCTACTCGCCGTTGCTGTCGAGGGTGTTTCCCAGATTCCAGCCAACAGTAATATTGTCTGCAGCCTGCTGAGCTGATTCAAAGCCGTTGTCATCGGCAGCGCAGCCTGAAAAAATAACCGCGATAACAAGAGTAAGAGATAGTAAAGCGGATAAAAGCTTTTTCATAATATACTTCCTTGTTTTCAGTCTGTAGTAAATCTGCCGTGCTTTTTCAGTACCTCACACAGAGCCTCCACAGGCAGACCAACAACATTAGCATAATCTCCGTTTATGCCCTTTACAAACTGAGCGCCAAGTCCCTGAATCGCATAACTTCCTGCCTTTCCGAAAGGCTCTTTTGAAGCAATGTAACCTCTGATTTCCTCGTCGGTCATAGCTGCAAAGGTCACCTCAGTGCAGACGGAGAAGCACTCCTTTTCACCATCGGGAAACAGGACACAGACTCCTGTATAAACCTCGTGAGTATTTCCCGAAAGCTCAGAGAGCATACGAAATGCATTCTCCTCGTCAGAGGGTTTGCCGTAGATAACTCCGTCCTTTGCAACAACGGTATCAGCAGCGATAAGCACCCGTCCCCTTGCCGAATCCCTTGCCGCCTCAGCTTTTCTTTCACTGAGCAGCTCAACTGCCTTGTCGGGCGCGATATCTTCGGGCAGAGTCTCATCAGCATCGGGAGAAACAATTTCAAACTTGATTCCCACCTGATGAAGCAGCTCGCGTCTTCTGGGGCTTGAAGAAGCCAGCACATAAGGTGCATTGTAATAAACCTTGTCGTTCCAGTAGTTTTTCATGCGGAATCCAGTCTGATAGGTCATTTCCTGCCCTAAAAAATCGGGAGCGACAAAGGCGTTTGCGCTCTCCTCATCGGGAAACTCCACCTCAGCATACATAAAGGAAGTGGGCTCACCGCCGTCTACAAGGCTCACCTCCAGCAGAAGTCCTCCCTCAAGCTCATAGCCTTTCCATTCCTTATGAACAAGGGGCTTTTTCAGCATAGTGCAGAGGTCCTCAAAATCTTCCTTGGTAATATAGGGTTCAACCTCTGTCCTGCTGAGGGTTCCGTTGCCTTTTACTGCAAGCTTGTAGCTTTCGCCCCTGTCGCTGATGGTTTTTCTTATCCTTACCTCGGGGTCAAGGGACAGATACCCCTGCCAGACCTCAGCCCATCTTGAAACAGGCAGGTCCGGAAATCTGTCAATTTTCCATTTTCTTTCGATTTCCATATATATTCTCCTATAAACAAAGGGAATGACAGCCTTGCCATTCCCTTTTTATTTATTAATCTTCCTGCTTGCCTTCCTTGTATCCGTCGCGCTTGAAAACGACAGCGATGGTTTTGAAAATAATCTTAACATCAAAAACGAAGGACAGCTTTTCAACATATTCCCTGTCATAGGCAGCCTTTTCCTCATCGGGAACATTGTCTCTGCCGTTGACCTGAGCCCAGCCTGTAAGACCGGGACGGACAGTATAAACTCCGGAATCCATGCGAAGCTTGTGGATGTTTCCGCCCTCGTTCTCAATAAGGGGACGGGGACCTACAAGGCTCATATCGCCCCTGAGGACGTTGACCAGCTGAGGCAGCTCATCAAGGCTTGTCTTACGGAGAAAATCACCGGATTTAGTGATATAACTGTAGGGGTTTTCAAGGTCTCTGGTTGCCATTTCGCTGGGCGCATCAGTTCTCATTGTGCGGAATTTGTAGATGCGGAAAAGCTTTCCGTGAAGTCCCACACGGCTCTGTCTGAAAATGACGGGACCTTTTGAATCGAGCCTTACCCAGATAGCGAGAATCAGCATAACAGGCCATAAGATAAGAAGGGCAATAAACGAAAGAACAATATCAAACAAACGCTTGAAAAAACGGTAAACGCCGTGCTTCATACCTTAAAACCTCCTCTGCCGACATAATATCACAACGGGTATTGTAGCAATTAATTCATGTAATGTCAATATTTATTCTTAAACAATACGAATTTATTATTTATCGACAAATAACCTGATTAAAAATGCTGATGTGATTTTTAATTAATTTCCCCTTTTTCTGGCAGATATAATATGATACAATGGTTTACACAGAATTATCGACAGGGGATGAATTCTATGGATAACCAGAAAATACTGGTCGTAGATGATGATATAGCTATAGCTCAGCTTGTTGCTGATGCTCTTGAGGATGAGGGCTTCTCGGTCACCATGCTCAATGACGGAGAAGCAGCCTATAACCTGATTCTCCGCGAAAAGGACTTTTCTCTGATTATTCTTGATATAATGATGCCCAAGATGGATGGGCTGGAGCTGTGCGTGAAAATCCGTGATACCGTCAACTGCCCTATAATCTTCGTAACAGCCAAGAACCGCACCGTTGATACTCTGGTGGGACTGGAAATGGGCGGCGATGATTATATCTACAAGCCCTTTGTGGTTGAAGAGCTGGTAGCGAGGGTGCGCGCACATATCCGCCGTGATTCAAGGTCTGACGAAAAGAAGAAGAGCAGCGTAATAAAAATCGGTGATATTGAGCTTAACCCCTCAAGCTATGAAGTGCGCAGAAAAGGCGAGCTGGTGCCGCTTTCCACAAGAGAATTCCAGCTTCTTGAGTATCTTATGACCAACAGCGAGCGAGTGCTGACAAGGGAGCAGATATTCAACGCCGTATGGGGCATAAATTACGGTGATATAGGCACTGTTGCGGTCAATATAAAGAACCTAAGAGGAAAGCTTGACCCCAATAACGAATATATAAAGACAGTCTGGGGCGTCGGCTACAAATTCGCCCACTGACGGCAGTTAAGGAGCTGCGCAGATGAGCCTTAAATACAAGTTGCTGATAATCGCCATGGTGATGGTGGTTATAAACGCACTGACCCTCAGTGCGTGGTACAATATGTTCCTGTCGGGACCTGTTGCCGATGACTATACCGTATCTCAGAACGAGCTGGATACAGAGACCCGTGAAATAGCGGAAAACATAACCTCTGAGACTGATATAAAGGTGTATATTGAGGAAAAAGCATATGATCTTGATCTCAATCTGACCTTTGAGGACACCTCGGGAAACGTGCTGTATTCAGCGCTCCACAGTGAGGAGACCAATATCTGGATACGTTCGGCGGTGGCGGTGGAGCTTGACGGAAATGCGTATATACTGCGTTCAAGCCGCATAGTTACCTCGGTACTGGCAGAAAACGATGATGCAAAGACTCTTATATGGGCTGAGATATGTATCATGACAGCCATTCTTTTTGCCACATCGGGACTTATATATATCAAGTATATCAAGCCCATTGAATCGCTTGAAAAGAATATGCGCAATTATAAATCAGGATCCCGAGCGGAAATAACCGACAGAGAAGACGAGATAGGCAGACTTCAGAATTCTTTTGTAGGTCTTTCGGATATGATAGATGACGAAAAAGAGAAGCAGACAAGAATCATAGCCAGTATATCCCACGATATAAAAACACCGCTGACCAGTGTAATGGGCTATGCGGAGCGAATGAAAAACGGAAACCTGTCCGAGGAGCGCACAGCGCGCTATCTTGATACCATTTATAAGAAAGCGGTCGCAATCCGTGACCTTGTAAATGAGTTTGACGATTATATCAGCAGTAATCAGCGCCTGCACTATAACCCCTCGGATATATACGCAGAGGAGCTTATCGGCAGACTGCGCGAGGAATATACAGATGAGCTGACCGCAGCGGGGGTGGATTTCACCGCCCGATGCGCCTGCGAAAATGTTGTAATGCTTCAGCTTGACGAAAATCAGATACGCAGAGTTTTCGGCAATCTTATAGGAAACGCCCTCAAGCATATGAGAGGCGACAACAGGAAAATCGGCGTTGTCTGCGAGGAAGTGGACGATGGCACCTATGAGTTTGTGCGGATAAGCGTTTCGGATACAGGCAGCGGAGTTGAGGAGAGCATGCTCGAGACAATATTTGAACCGCTGTTCACCACCGATGAGGGCAGAAGCGTTGCAGGACTGGGTCTTGCAATCTGCAAGGAAGTAATCGAGTGCCACGGAGGCACGATAAAAGCGGAAAACAACAAAGAGGGAGGACTTACCGTGTCCTTCACTCTGCCCATAAAACAGCCTGAGGAATAAATAGCAAGCGGCACAGTTTTTGCTGTGCCGCAGATTTTTATAAAAAAGTCTGTAATGTTTTTCCATTTTGAATGTCTTATAGGTGAAAGGCGGTGAAAAAGTGATACAGCTTGAGCAGATATACAAAGCCTATTTCAGCGATGTGTACCGATATGTTCTGAGCCTGTCAGGCAATGAAAGTGCGGCGGAGGAAATAACCTGCGATACATTTTTCAAGGCGATGAAGGGGCTTTCGAAATTTCGCGGCGACTGCGATATAAGGGTGTGGCTTTGCCAGATAGCCAAAAATTCATACTATTCTTATATTAAGAAAGAAAACAGAAACACCACCCTTGACGAGGAAATCGTATCAGGGCTTGCGGATACCGAGAAACCGGCAGAAGAAAAGGTGCAGGACAGGGATGACGCTGAGCATATACGGGAGCTTCTCCATGAGCTCAATGAGCCATATAAGGAAGTCTTTATGTGGAGAGTGTACGGAGAGCTGAGCTTTCGGCAGATAGGCGAGCTTTTCGGCAAAACAGAAAACTGGGCGTGTGTCACATACCATCGGGCAAAAACCATGATAAGCAGAAGAATGGAGGATCCAAAATGAAGAATCAGTGCAGTATAGTAAAAGACCTTCTGCCGCTTTACGCAGAGGAGCTGACAAGTCAGGACACAGGCGAATTTGTGAGGGAACATCTGGAAGGGTGCGAAGACTGCAGAAATGAGCTTGAAGAAATAAAAAAACCAAGCGCAATTACTGCAGAGACCAATATTGAACCGATAAAAAAGATCAGAAAAGCCCTTACTGCAAATAAAATCAGGGCGATAGCGCTGACAGCGATTTTTGTGCTGATGGCGGCGGTGGCGGTATTTGCGTATATAAGCGCCCCCGAATACCTGCCTTATTCCGAAGAAACGATATTTGTAACAGAAAATCCCAACGGCACGGTAACAGTAACACTTCCCGGGAAGGCAACAGACTATCGGTGCAGTATGACAGAATTTGAAGGTGCAGAAGAATACAGCATCGAATCATGGACATCAATACTTGAGAGCAGTATTCCTTCATGGGGAATCAGGTCAGTGACCATTGAGCCGAAAGAAGGGAAAGACACTGTAATAAGATATGTTCAGAATAACGGTCAGGATGATGTGGTGCTTTACTCAGATGCACCCTATAGCACAGGAGGGGTCATAACCCTGCCTAGACTGGTGCTGAATTCCTATTTGTTCATAGCGGCGGTTATGCTGACTGTGCTGCTGATACTCCGTATTGTGCTGAGAAAGAAAGAGGGCGCGAAACAGCTGCTTGAAAAGCTCATATTGCTTCCCGTTTCCTATATAACAGGACATTTTCTGGTGGGTGCAGGGGGAATCAGCTACTCACCTCAGAGAGATTTTGCCTTGACCATTCTCGCGTCAATGCTCATATTCAGTGCTCTGCTGCTTGTAAGGTCGCTGATACGGAAAAAAGAAAACTGATAAAACTCAGGGAGGCAAGGTTTTACCTTGCCTCCCTATTGACATTCACCGCATCGTGATTATAATGATATTGATAATCAATATCAATAAGAGGTGATTATATGCCGATGCAGCGAAACACAAAACAGCGGCAGATTATTCTCGATTGCCTTAAAAAATTAGGAGACAGGCATGTTACAGCCGATGAGCTGACCGATATTGTGCGCGAAAACGCACCCAATATCGGCAGAGCAACTGTGTACAGATATCTCAATCAGCTTCACGAAGAGGGAAGTGCAAAGAAATATGCACTGCCCGATGGTGCAGGCTTCTGCTGGCAGTATGTCAGCGAACATTCAAAGTGCCATTCCCACTATCACCTGAAATGCAATTCCTGCGGTGAAGTGACCCATCTGGAAAGCAAGCTGCTGGACGCCCTCAGCGACAGTCTCAAGAAGTCCGACGGCTTTGAGATAGACGAAGGGGACACTGTTTTCTACGGAAAATGCGCAAAATGCCAAAACAAATAGGAGTATAACATGAAAAGAATACTATCAGTAATACTTTCTGCGTCGATTCTGTGTGCTTGCCTGTGCTTTGCAGGCTGCGCAGAGGGCAGCGGAGAAAAGAAAATAATAGCAACCCTGTTTCCGCAGTACAGCTTTGCAAAGACCATAGCGGGAGATAATTTTGAGGTGGAGCTTCTTCTGACTCCCGGCACCGAAAGCCATACCTATGACCCCTCGACGGCAGATACATATACAATATCAAATGCCGCCCTTTTCCTTTATACGGGCGATGAGATGGAGCCCTGGGCAGGCAATCTGCTCTCTTCTCTCGGCAGCGATGCCCCCAAAACCGTAAACTGCTCGGAGGGAGTTTCGCTTCACGAAGAGGAGCATGATGACCATGAGGAGCACGCCCACGGAGCGGACCCTCATATATGGCTTGACATGGAGCGCGCCTGCGTTATGGCGGATAATATCTGCGAAGGGCTCTGCGAAATTGACCCCGAAAATGCAGAAGCCTACAGAGCAAATACAGCCGCACTGAAAGCTGAGCTTATGAAGATTGACGGAGATTTCAAAGAGCTTTTTGAAAATGCCGACAGTAACACCATAGTTTTCGGCGGCAGATTTTCTCACATCTATTTTATCGAGCGGTACGGACTTGATTACATCAGTGCCTACAAATCCTGCGACACAGCCGCCGACCCAAGCCTTTCCGATATCGCGGCGGTAGTTGACTATATCAGGGCAAATGACGTAAAGGTGATCTACCACGAGGAGCTTACAGACCCAAAGGTTGCCCGTTCAATTGCCGACGAAACAGGAATTGAGCTGCGTGAATTTTCCACTGCCCACAATGTCACCGCAGAGGAACTCAGAGAGGGCATAACCTTTGAGGACATAATGGAAAGAAATCTTGAAAATCTCAGAGAGGGGCTTTGCGCTTGAAGCTGATTACAATAGAGAATGTAAAGCTTGAATACGGCGGACTGACAGCCGTTGAGAATGCAAATCTCACAGTGAACGATAATGAATATATCTGTGTTGTGGGCAGCAACGGCTCGGGAAAGTCCACACTCATGAAGGGCATACTTGGTCTGCACAAGCCCTCCGAGGGAACTATCACCCGTCACATTGATGACAGAGAGATCGCCTACCTTCCTCAGACAAGCCTTGCTGAGCGCGACTTCCCTGCAACAGTGCGCGAGGTGGTCAGCACAGGCAGACAGTACACCGGCAACGCCTTTTTCAGATACAAGCAGGAAGATAAGGACGCAATTGATGAAGCCATTGAGCTTCTTTCCATTGGAGATATTCAGCACAGGCGCATCGGCAGGCTTTCGGGGGGACAGCAGCAGAGAGTGTATCTTGCCAGAGCCCTTTGCAGAAAGCCCCGTTTGCTGCTTCTTGACGAGCCCTGCTCAGGTCTTGACCCCACAATAACAGCCCATTTCTATGAGCTGCTGGAAGAGCTACGCGAAAAGCAGGGTATAACAATAATGATGAACAGCCATGACCTGAACGAGGTTGCAAAGTGCGCAAACAGAGTAGTTGTAATCAACCACACAGTTGAGTTTGACGGCAGCAAGAATGAATGGCTGCAGAAGTATGATCCGGGCTGTACTCTTCACACGGCTAACTGTGATGAGTGCGGTGTGTGCGATTGCGTCAGGGAGGGAAAGAAATGAGTTTTGAAATGCTTATAGGAATCTTTTCCCTTGCCTCAGTGCAGAGAGCCCTTGTGTGCGGAGCTCTGCTGAGCCTCTGCGCGGCACTGCTGGGAGTTATCCTTGTGCAGAAAAGATACGCTCTTATAGGTCACGGACTCTCGGACGTAAGCTTTGCTTCCGTTGCCTTGTCCCTTGCCCTCGGGCTTCCGCCGCTGGGCTTGTCTGTGCCTATCGTTATTGCATCGGCATTCGGAATAATGTACATAAGCCAGCGAAAGGGCGCCCAGGGTGATACCGTTATCGGAATGCTTGCAACAGGCTCTCTTGCGGCAGGAATAATAATCACCTCCATGTCAACGGGCTTCAATACCGATGTTTACAGCTATATGTTCGGAAGCATAACTGCTGTCAACACCTCTGACCTTATCATGAGCATCGGTCTGACCGCCCTTGTTGTCAGTGCCTTTGTATTTCTCTATAACCGCCTTTTCATGATCACATATGATGAAAATTATGCAGCTGCCTGCGGCGTAAAAACTCAGAACTATCAGCTTCTGCTGTCTCTGCTTACTGCACTGACAGTAGTACTTTGCATGAAGCTCATGGGAACTCTTCTTATCTCCGCGCTTATAATATTCCCCACAGTTTCCGCACGCAGAATAGCAAAGAGCTTTAAGTCGCTGGTCATAATCACCGTGATAATTTCCGTTTCTTGCTTCCTCCTCGGAATGGTCTGCTCAGCAGCCTTCGACCTGCCCTCAGGGGCAAGCGTTGTCGCGGTGAACCTGATTGCATGGATAGGCTGCAGCATAGCAGGAAAAATTACTGACCGATAAGGAGACATGCAAATGGAAAAAGTAAAAAAGTTATTCAATATAAATATATCATGGAAAGCCCTGATAATCTTTGCGATAATCTCAGGCGTTTATACGGGCATTGTGGCAATACTGCCCATAGTGAAAGACACTTCCTTTTCAGATATTTCAATGACCTTTGAGTGGTGGGTGCTGTTCGGAATAATTATTATAATGAGCAGTAAGTCCGCAAAGGAATCTGCACTGAAATGCTTTGTTTTCTTTCTCATAAGCCAGCCACTGGTATATCTGACTCAGGCACCGTTCCATGTTGAAGGCTTCGGGGTTTTCAAGTATTATCCCGGCTGGTTTGTATGGACCCTATTTACAATACCCATGGGCTATATCGGATATCAGCTGAAGAAAGACAAGTGGTGGAGCTTGTTTATTCTGACTCCCGTACTGCTGTTTCTGGGCTTCCATTACGAAGGCTTCCTCAGTACTGCGCTGTCCTTCTTCCCGAGGCATCTGCTCAGCGCGCTCTTCTGTGTAATAACTATGATTATCTATCCCATCTGCATCTTCAAAAATAAAAAACTGAAGCTCACAGGGGTCATAATAAGCGTAATAATTCTGATAATAATGACTTTCGCAGCCTGCGGAAACGAAAAGGAATTCTATAACACCACTATTATGCAAAGCGGAAGCTATGGTGTGGAATTTGACGATAAGTACAATGTATATCTTGAAGATGAGGAATACGGCGAAGTTTATATAAGCTACGATTCCGAGACGGAAACCTATGTGGTGAACGCAGAGTTCATCAAGGAAGGAGAAACCGAGCTTATATTGGAATCTCCTGAGGGTGAGAAAAAGACCTTTGATCTCACCGTAAAAAGATACTCATATGATTTAACTGAAACTACTCAGGAACAGTTGAATCCGTAAATACTGAAAGCCCTCCCTGCAAAAAGCAGGGAGGGTCAACTGTTGCTCACAAATCATTTGGTTGACATATTCGCCATATTGTGCGAAAATATAGCCCGCATGGGAGGTGCAATAAATGAAAAGGGACAGACAGCAGCTCCTGCTGTACGAGAAAAACTTATACAAATCATTTATAATACTTGCATTGCCGCTTTTCGGAGTCAATCTGCTGACCTCCATGAATGACCTTATAGATACATATTTTGTCGGCAATATGCCCGACTCCGTTGCGGCTCAGGCGGGAATGTCCATATCCTGGCCCCTTATCGCTATTCTGACGTCCTTCAATATGGGCGTGGCAATCGCAGGCGTCGCGGTTATCAGCCAGTTTCTGGGCGCTGACAAAAAGGAAGAAGCACGGAAATATTCCGGAACACTGGTGCTGATTGCAGTGGTGCTGGGAGCAATTATCAATGTGCTGCTTTATTTTCTTGCACCGCCTGTACTCAGACTCATGGGTGCAGAAGGGGGAGTATACACAAGCTCTCTGACCTATGTGCAGGTGCGTTCCTTTGAAATGGTATCCTTCTTTATTTTCGCAGCATTCCAGTCTATCCGCCAGTCAAAGGGAGATACAGTGACTCCCGTAATCTATTCCGCCATCGGAATAGGCGTGAATATAGCACTCAATGCACTGTTTATCGAACATATGGGAATGGGCGTTTTCGGCGCTGCTCTGGCGACTGTCATAAGCCAGATTATCAAGGTGCCTTTCTGCCTGTACCATATCTTTGTAGAAAAGAGCGATTCAAGGCTTTCGCTTTCCGACCTCAAGCCCGATTTCAAGCGCATCGGAAAGCTTGTAAAAATCGCAGTGCCTTCAGCTTCTGCTCAGGCATTCAGCTCCTTCGGCTTTCTGTTTCTGCAGGTGTTCATCCTCTCTTACGGCGAAAAGGTCGCCGCTGCATTCAGTCTTGGCAACAAGGTTAGCAACCTGCTTCTGATGCCGGTTATGGCGCTGGGCAGTGTCCTTGCAACCTTTGTCGGGCAGAATATCGGAAACGGGAACAAGGAGCGAGCGCTTGAATCCTATAAGGTTTGCAGAAATCTGGGAATATGGGTTTCGGTAATAGGTGCTGTGATACTTATGCCTGTGCGCGAGTGGGCGATTTCATTGCTGTCAAACGATGCGGAAACGGTATCAATAGGCGCGGAATATACGATCTATGTTCTGTTGATGCAGCCGCTTATGGCAATGTTCCAGAGCTATCTGAGCCTTTTCAACGGAGCAGGAAAAACCCAGTATTCCTTCATAATGACAACAGTTCGCCTGTGGGGACTGAGACTGCCTATGATATGGCTGTTCCAGCATTTTACAGACTTCGGGCAGAATGGAATCTGGTGGGCAATGCTCATGAGCAACCTGATTATTGTGCTGATAGGAGCGATGCTTTTCAGAAAGGTTGACTTTAATGCAACCATTTCAGGAGGAAAAGAACAGACGGCATAAATCAAAACATCCGCTGCTTAAAAGCAGCGGATGTTTTTTGTGTGTTATTATGCAACAACCTTCTTAACTGAAGAGTAACTGCTGTAATAAGTTTTGTTGCCTCCGTAGAAGACGCCGCGTACCTTGAAGTAATATGCCTTGCCGTCGGTGGGAGTGGGAACAACGAAGATGTTAAGTCCTGCTTCCTCGTCATAGTACCATTCGCACTGGCTTGTAACGTTGGTATAGGTGCCGCTCTTTGAGGTAGCTCTGTAAATAGCATATTCATGAGCGCCTGTTGCATCGTAGAAGGCGATTGCGCTTGTGCCGTTGTCATAGCTTTCGGCAAGGAGAATGGTCGGCTTCTGGACGATGGTCTTTGCAGCCTTGGGTGAAGTATAGGAGCTGTAATAATAAGTCAGGTCTATTGTCGCCTTCACCGAGCGGAGCTTGTAGTAATAGGTTTTTGACGCGGAAACGTTGCGGAAATAGATGAATCTTACGTTATCGATCTTATAGGGTACGCCGAAATAGATATCATCGCCGACAGCGTATTCCTCAAAATCTCCCTCTGCGTATTCGCACTGCCGTTTGTAGCCCGAGGATTTTTTGGAGGAACGGTAGATCTGATAGGTGGTAGCCTCAGGCTCTGCAACCCAGTAGATGCCGACATACTCAGGAGAGTAGTCAAAGCTGACGTTTGTGGGAGCCTTCAGAGCAGCTTTTGCATACTTGTAGGAAGAAGCAGAGCTGTAAACGGTGCCGGAAGGATTGTGATGCAGAGTCTTGATCTTGTAGTAATAGTACTTGTTGGTAGTAAGTCCTGTATCGATATAGGTAAGGGTATCTGCATCAAGTTCAGCTATCTGAGTATAGGTGCCGTTCTTTGAGGTGGCTCTGTAAATGATGTAGCCGTCTGCGCAGGAAGCAGCTGACCAGGTGAGTTTTATGCTCTGATAGCCTGCTGTTGCAGCCTTGAAGGTGGAAGGTGCATAAAGGGTGGTTTTTGCGGATTTACAGGAGCTGTTGATGCCGTAACCGGTATAGCCGTCAAGGGTGCGTACTGCACGGACCTTGTAATAGTAAGTCTTATGAGACTCAAGACCTGTATCGGTATAGGCGACAGTGCCGTTTCCGTCAACATAGGCAACTACCTTGAATTCGCCGGAGGAAGAGGTGGCGCGGAGGATTTCATAACCTGTTGCGCCGGAGGTCTTCTTCCAGGTCAGCTTTATGCTCTGTGCGCTTGCGCGTGCAGCCTTGAAGCTTGCGGGAGCAGCCAGAGAGGGAGTTGACTTTGCAACGGAGGAACGAGGTCCTTCTACGCCGTTTCTGACGGCTGCGATCTGATAGTAGTACTGAATACCTCTTACAACAGAGGTGTTGGAATAGGAAACAGTAGAGCCGGAGGTTATTTGCTTGTAAAGCTCGTAGTTTTCTCCGTCAGTGGAGCGGTAGATATTGTAGCCTGTAGCGCCGGCAACCTTTTTCCAGGTGAGCTTGAGATAGTAGCTGGCAGTTGAAACTGTCAGAGAGGGCTTGGAAATGGCAGGAACAGCGGAAACGATTTCAGAAGCAGTGCCTGTCATTGATGAGGTGTAAGGAACAACATAGTAATAATATGTCTTTCCGTTGGTAAGCCCTGTATTTGTCCAGGAAAGGGTGGAGTTCTTGGTTATTGTCTTGACAAGCGAGAAGGTTACTCCGTCGGTGGAGCGGTAAATCTTGTAGCCTGTGGTTCCTGTGACCTTGTGCCAGGTAACCTTGATGCTTGAATAGGAAGCGGAAGAGGCAAAGGCAGTGGGCTTGCCGAGACTGGTGGTTGCAGTGACGACGGATGTGAAGGGGCTGTATGCGGTGCCATAGTTGGTTCCGCGGTATGCCCTGACCTTATAGTAAAGGTTGGAAGCGGTTGCAGTGTCGGTCCATGTAACAGCAGAGCCGGAGGTGATTGTTGCAACGCATATATACTCTCCGTCATAGCTGTCGCTGCGCCATACCTCATAGCCCTGAGCGCCGGTGACCTTTTTCCATGTAAGCTTGGGCTTGGAAGCGGAAACCGAAACAGAAAGGGAGGATGACTTGGGGGGAGTAACTGTGATGCTGACTGTGCTCTCAACGCCCTCGACCTTGGTCTTGCCGGAGGTTCTGTAAGGAACGACCTTGTAGAGATAGGTGCATCCGGGGACAAGAGAGGTGTTGGTATAGGAAACTGTAGAATTCTTGGTAATGGTCTTGATGCGGGACCATGTCACACCATTGTCAGCGGAACGATAGATATAATAGCCGCTGGCAGTGGAATTCTTTGTCCATGAAAGCTTTACGCTGTTGTAGGATGCATTGCTTGCCTTGAGCCCTGAAAGAACGGGAAGGGGCTTTGCAGAAGCAAGCTCGCTCCATTCGCCGCAGATTCGTACGCCTTCGGAATCAGTCTTGTAACCTCTTACTCTGAAGAAGTACATTCTGTTGAAGGTAAGAACTGCATGGCGGAAGGTAAGGGGAGCGCCTGATTCAACCTCAGCTATCTTGGTCCAGGGACCGTCAGCAGATGCTGCGCGCTCGATTTCATAGCCTTCGCAGTTGTCTTCTTCTGTCCAGTTGATTCTGAGAGTTGTATAACCGAGAATCTCGATTGAAACCTCGGGGGCAATGGGGTCAAGAGCGGGATTTGATTCAACAGTGACAAGGCACTGAGCACTGTGGCTGCCGCAGGTGACGGTGACCTTATAGGTGCCGCGTCTGCCTGCAGTAAATACAGCACTGCCGCCGTTTTCGGAAGTAAGAGTGAAGTTTTCGTTATCAGAGCTGCTCCAGGAAATTTCATCGGTGCAGGCAGCGGGAGATATATTTGCACTGAGAGTGATGCTTTCGCCGTTGAGCATGGTGCGGGTCGCTGAAGGGAAGGAGATGCCTGTGCAGGGATTGTTAACAGTGACTGTCAGCTCAGCGGAGCAGTCGCGGGTCTCTGCATAAATAACAGCAGTGCCGCAGCCATTTGCGGTAATAACGCCGTTTTCAACGCTTACTACAGATTCGTCGGAGGAACGCCAGGAGATAGTCTCAGTCCAACCGATGGGGGATGCGCTGTAGCCGGGATTTGCGGAAAGAGCAACAGTGCTTCCGAGTCTGACAGTAAGGGAAGTTCTGAGGAAGCTGATGTTTTCGATATAAACGACAGGTGTGTATACATTGACAACGCAGGAATCAGATGCGCCGTCAATTGATGCAGTGATTTCAGCCTCACCGTCGGAAACAGCAGTCACAGTACCGTCAACATCGACAGTTGCAACGGTTTCGTCAGAGGAGGTCCAGGTAACGACGGCCTCGCTGTCAGCAGGAGTAAAGCTGTAGCCGAGGGAGTATTCAGAGCCTTTTTCGAGGGATATGCTGTCATCGCTGAGGGTGATTCCGGTGGCGGGGACAGCGGGCTCGTAGACTGTAACAACGCACTGTGCGCTGACGCCGTCGGCAGAAACAGTGATTGTAACTTCACCTGTGGAGCGAGCGGTAACAAGACCGTTCTGGTCAACGGCTGCCTTTGAGGAGTCGGAAGAGGTCCATACAAGGACAGAATCCGCACCGGCAGGAGTTACAACAGGTGTAAGCCTGAGCTGACCGCCGCAGAGTACGGAAGCAGTCTCAGGAAGCTCGAGAGCGGTAATTGCGTTGAATACAACGATTTCGGCAGTGTCGGAATAATTGCCGCAGGTGACGGTGAGGGTGGCAGTGCCAACCTTGTTGGGAGTAATAACGCAGGAGGTTGCACCGGGGGTGAGGGTGACAGCATCACTGTCAACGCTCCAGATAACCTCATCGGTGCAGTCGATGGGAGCGTACTGAGCATAAACTGTAACGGGAGAACCGTTGAGGTTTACCGGGATGCTTTCTTCTGCAATCTCGACATCAGTGCAGGGAGAGATTACAGTGATGACTGCAGTGTCATAAGCTCCGCTGTCGGCGGTGGCGGTAACAGTAGCGGTGCCTGTGCCGATTGCGGTAAGAAGATTGTTTTCGTCAATGGTAATAACCGAGGGGTCGGAAACAGTCCAGGTGAGACTGTCGGTGGAATTGGAAGGAGTGAGGGCGGCGGAGAACTGATATGTGTCGCCTTTTTCGATAGTGTGTGCAGCGGGACCGATTTCAACTGCCTTTGCAGGGGAAAGAACAGTAACAGTGCAGGATGCACTGGCGTATGAGCCTGCGCTGGCTGTAATGGTGCAGGTACCGACAGCATTTGCGGTTACATAGCCGTCAGAGCTGACCTGAGCGATTGCAGTATTGGAAGAAGACCATGTGATTCCGATACCTGTTCCATCGGGAACAACAGAAGCAGAAAGCTGACTGACCTTGCCCACATCAAGGGTCATTGCAGAACGGCTGATGTTTACGGCAGTAGGACGGACAGGGACAACAACCTCAAAGGAGACGCTCTTTGAACCTACGCTGGCGGTAATGGTTGCAGAGCCGGGAGCAACTGCGGTAACAGTGCCGTTGCTGACGGTAGCAACAGAAGTGTTGCTGCTGGTCCATTTTGCGTTGAGGATGGTCATCTGCTTGGATGTAAGAGCGGAGTTCCTCATTCTGACAGTTCTTGTTGTGGAGGAGCCCGCATCAAGGGTCACTGCAGCGGAGGAGCTGAGCACAAGATTGATGGGACATACATCCTCATCGATCTCTATGCTGTAGGTGGCGCTCTTGTTGGAAGGCTTGGAGAAGGAGGTGGCAGTACCGCCGCCGAAAACCTGAACCCAGCCGCCTTCAAAATAACCGATACCGATGGTTGTGAAGTTTGAGTTGAGAATATTGGCTTTGTGTCCGGTGGAATTCATCCAGGAATTCATGACCGCAGAGGGACTTGACTGATTGAGAGCAATATTCTCCCCGGCAGTGTAGCCGTAGGCGGAGGGGTATTCGTTCATGAGCTTTGAGAGCAAAGCGTCGCCATTGGGAAACTCATGCTCAAAATACAGTGTGACCTGAGCGGCGCGTTCCATTGCCTGCTCGGTCATGTTCACGTCAAGAGAAAGAGGAGAAAGCCCCGCAGCGGCACGCTCCTCATTGACAAGCTCAAGCACGTCGAATGCATATGAGTAGTTCTTTGTGCCGCTTATCTGTACAACAGGATTGCCTGTGGAAGCCTGAGCGGTCTGACCTGCGGTAAGTGAGCCTGCAAATACAATATTTGCAGCCAGAAGCAGAGCAAAAACCGCTATGACGCAGCGATGCACAAATGCTTTTGTACGAGTACTCAAAAAAATCATTCCTTTCACAAAGGTCATCAGAATCACTTAGAGGAATAATATCCCATTAAGCAGTATAATAATAACATATAAATGATGATAATCTCAATTGTCATATTTACCGAAACAACTGCAGGGTTTTGTGCAATACATCTGCATAGGAGCAAGGGGGCGAAATATGTAACGTTTAGCTTTCGCTTTTCGAACATTCTGAATTATCAGCCGCGCCGCAGCCAATACTTTTACCAGGACAGAGAAAGGAAGATAAAAGCCATGAAAAACACACGCTACTACTGTTACAATGAAGAGAATGATGAGCTGCCTTATGATGACGGAATGCCGCTGCCCGCCGACATATATTCGGGAGTAAATTCGACGCAGCCTCTTGACAGGGAAGAAGCACAGGCTTACAGCAGTGTGTATGACATGCCTGTTTCCGCGCAGATAAAAAAACAGAAGCCGAAGCAGTAAAGCTTCGGCTTCTGAATAAATCACTTATCCGAATTGGAATCAACACTCTTGGCATTTTCGCCTGCAGTGTCGGTTTCCAGAGAGAGCACCGCATCCTTGTCCTCGCCCTGCAGATTGACGATTTTTTCCGTCATGAGCTTGGAGAAGCTTGCAAGAACAGCGGTGAGCATTACTATTCTGGAAACAGCGCCTGCGCTGTTTTCGTTTTCCTCAGAAGAAAGAATGTCACGGGAATGAGCACGCACCTGCTTGATAAAATACATTGCAGCATCGCGGTGCTGCTTTACATAGTCGCTGTAAACTGTTTTTACCTCATCCTCGGTAAGTCCCATGGGAATCATCTTCTGAACATAAGCAATGCTGACGCTCTGCTTGAGGGTGCATATCATAATGAGGTATGCAATATGAATACGCGAATACTTCTTTTTGTTGGGTGCAGGCATGATTTTAAGCCTGACGTAATTATTGATAGCGGTAGGTGTAACGACCTCGCCCTGATTATCCTCAGCAGGGAGAAAATACAGCCACTGAGAGAGAAGCGAAATAACCTGCTCCATATACAGATCGATTGTGGGAAGCTCATCCCACTCGGGAAGACGGTAATTTTTAAGGGATTTCTCCCAGCGCCTGAGCTTGTGCGCAATAAGACTTCTGTCGTAAAACATCATACACCCTCCGATTGATTTTACAAAATGATATCATATTTTAAATCAAATCTCAAGATGTTTTAATTTTCTATAATAAATTAGTTACAAAAAACTATTGATTTTTAATATGTGATATTATATATTAGATGTGTAAATACCCGGAATAAGGAGTAGGTGTTATGAATAACTACATAATCATCACCGATTCAGCTGCCGATTTCGGCGCTGATATGGTCAATAAGCTCAATGTTGAGGTCATTCCTCTTACCGCTATTGTTGACGGCAAGGAGTACCGAAACTATCCCGATGAGCGTGAGATAACAAATGACGAATTCTTCAGGAAGGTGCGCGCAGGTGCAGTCTGCAAGACCTCCGCTGTCAATACAGAGTCCTTCGTTGAGGCTTTTGAGCCTTATCTCAAGGAGGGCAAGGATGTTCTCTATCTCGGGTTTTCAAGCGGTCTGAGCAGTACCTGCTCCTCCGGTCAGGTTGCAGCAGCACAGCTTGCAGAAAAGTATCCCGAAAGAAAGATTTTTGCAGTTGATACCCTTTGTGCATCCCTCGGTCAGGGACTTTTGGTATATCTCTGCTGCCAGCAGAGGGATGCGGGCAAGAGTATTGAAGAAGTCCGCGACTATGCAGAAAACACAAAGCTCAGCCTCAGCCACTGGTTCACCGTTGATGACCTCAACCACCTCAAGAGAGGCGGCAGAATCTCTGCGGCAACCGCACTGCTTGGCACCATGCTCAACATAAAGCCTGTTCTCCACGTTGACAACGAGGGACATCTTATCAGCATGGAAAAGGCAAGAGGAAGAAAGGCATCCATCCGCAGACTTGCTGAAAAGGTAAAGGAGACAGCACTTGACGGTGTTGAAGATCAGCAGATGTTCATCTGCCACAGCGACTGCCTTGACGAGGCAAAGCAGCTTGCAGAGGAGATCAAGAAGCTGGTAAACCTCAAGAAGGATATCTACATCAACAGCATCGGTCCTGTTATCGGAGCACATACCGGCTGCGGAACCCTTGCAATTTTCTTCCTCGCAAAGGAAAGATAATGTTACATAAAGCACGCAGGATTTTCCTGCGTGCTTTATAATTTGTTTACTGTTAAGACAAACTCCGTTAACACTGAAATGATACTATGACAAAAAATCAAAAGGGGTCATAAAAAATGAAGAACAGAGTATTATTGGTAATCATAGCAGTGCTGCTTCTGATTTTCTGCGGCTGCACTCAGAAAATCACAGATGGTACTGCGTCTCAGGGAGGGCAGATCACCTTCGGAGAAGAAACATCCCAGACACCGACAGGGGAAGATGACAGACAGGAGGAGACAGCTCTTCCCGTGCTGCATACAGCAATAGCAGACGGCACAAATGAAAATCGCTTTGAATCTGTTCATCATGTGGGAGATTACGGTTACGAGCAGAATCTTATCTGGTGCGAGAGAATAATCGAAAACGTCACCGTGATTCCCATCGAATCAGCCGATGCCGACACATGGTATACCGACGGAACAGTTGTGTGTGCCTTTGACAAGCTGCTTCCTGGGGAGGCAATAAAGCTTGATATTATGGTTCCCGAGGGATTCCCCAGCCACGCAATATCCTACTACGCTGACGGGGTCAGATATGTCTGTGCCATCGGATATAACGGCAGGGACGGCGGAATTTCCTTTGTGGAAATAGATGTCATCGAAAAACCTGAAACCGATACACATCCCGAAGAGGGCTTCACTGCCGTAATTCACAGCATCCGCGATGAAAACGGCGGAGTGCATGTCACAGTGGAAGAGGTCACAATCGAAAGCAGCTCAGCATGGCATGTCTGGGCGGCTCTCAAGGAGAAAAACAGCGATGTTATACCTCGCACAGCATATCTCAACAGCTTCAGTACCGAAGGCAATACAGGCAGGCTTGACCTTGCAGAAGGAATATACAATGCAAATCTGGGCTCGATGTTTGAAGCTTACATGCTTGATGCAATCGCTGATACATATCTCAAGACCTACAACCTTGAAAAACTGTACCTGACAGTTGACGGAGAGCTTTATGAAAGCGGACATATAGTCATTGACGAGCCCTTTGAGCTGCCTCAGTAATAAATGTCCGAAAACTGTCTTGACAATAAAAACAAACAGTATATAATACCTGCGGACTGCTTTTTTTGCAGTCCGCATTTTAATGTATGGAGATAATTATGAGCAAGTTATTCGGAGACCGCAGTTTCTACAAAAGAACCCTTGCCCTTGCTGTTCCCGTTATTATACAGAACGGTATAACCAATTTTGTCAGCCTTCTGGATAACCTGATGGTAGGCAGCATCGGAGAAGAGCAGATGAGCGGCGTTGCAATATCAAATCAGCTTGTATTTGTGTTCAATCTCTGCATATTCGGCGCAATTTCAGGTGCGGGAATATTCACAGCCCAGTTTCACGGCAACGGGGACGAGAAGGGTGTAAGAGAGACCTTCCGATTCAAGGTGATGACGGTGGTCATCATGTCGCTGCTGGGAATAGGACTGTTTGCATGGAAGGGAAGAGAGCTCATATCCCTTTTCCTTACAACAGACTCAGTGGGCGATGTTGCCAGAACGCTGGATTTCGGTGAACAGTATCTTATGATAATGCTGGCAGGCATCATGCCCTTTGCACTGGTGCAGGCGTATTCGGGTACCCTGAGGGAAACAGGGGAGACAAGGCTTCCGATGATAGCAGGCTGCACGGCGGTGCTTGTAAATCTGTTTTTCAATTACATGCTGATATTCGGCAATTTCGGAGCGCCGAAAATGGGGGTTGCAGGTGCTGCAGTGGCAACGGTCATATCCCGTTTTGTGGAGCTTCTGATAGTGGCTGTAGCAACAGGTGTCAGCCATAAGAAGTACCGTTTTATAGAAAAAGCCTTCAGAAGCATGTATGTAAAGAAGAGCACTGTAATCGGAATCATAAAAAAAGGAACCCCCATGCTTTTCAATGAAGCACTGTGGTCAATAGGCGTAACTGCAATGGTACAGAGCTATTCCACAAGAGGACTTACTGTAATAGCTGCATACAACATAACAAGTACAGTATCAAATCTTTTCAGCATAGTATTTCTTGCAATGGGAAATGTTGTGGCGATAATGATAGGGCATCATCTTGGATGCGGAGATTTTGCAAAAGCCAGAGAAGAGGCACCGAAGCTTATCACCTTCTCCACAATAACCGCATCGGGAATGGCAGTGATAATGGCAGCATGCTCTCCGCTTATTCCCATGATGTACAATGTCAGCGACAGTGTGCGCAGCCTTGCAACGCAGCTGCTGCTCTGCGCAGCGGTGGTAATGCCCTTCTCTGCACTGTGTCATGCAGCTTACTTCACCCTTCGCTCAGGAGGAAAGACTGTACTCACCTTTATGTTTGACAACGGCTTCATGTGGCTTCTGAATGTCCCCATGGCATATGTGCTGTCGAGGTTTACAGGACTTCCCATTGTTCCGCTGTATCTTATCTGTCAGTCGCTGGAGGCAGTAAAATGCATCGTCGCAGTGATCCTTGTAAAAAAGGGAGTATGGATTCAGAATATTATTGATGAGAAAAAAGCCTGATACAGAAAAATCCCTGACCGATTTCGGTCAGGGATTGATTTTTTATTAACCTACAGACTCTTCGTGAGCAGCGAAGAAGTAGTAACCGCTGCTGCCCTCGTAGAGCATGGTGGAATCATTGATAAGGAATACCTGAAATGCGGGATAATCGCTGCCATCCTCGAAGATATCAACCTTTATAACGGTGTCGCCGCCGGCAAGAGCCTCGAGGGTCTCGTCGATCTGAATACCGTATTCGGTGAGGGAGTCAAGGGAAACAGACTCCTTTTTATAGAGGATAGGGCTGCCGTAATAGAGGGGGGAATCAAACTCGCTGGCGCTTATCTGAACAGGTGTCTGCTGAGCGCTCTCAAGAGCCTCCTCATCAGAGTCGAATTCATCGCCTGCAGCACGGGGCGCCTGATAGATTTCGGTAGGATTCCAGAAACCGATAATATCCTGAATGCTCAGAAGAGCCTCATCATCCTCGATATAATAATCCTCATAGGTACTGCCGGAATCACCTGCATTGCCGGTGGCTCCTGAAAGGTCGTTGGAAACCTCTTTTTCGCCGCAGGCTGCAAATGCAAAGACAATAATAGCGCAAAGGATAAATAACAAAGCCTTTTTCATGATTACATCTCCTGTTTCTTGATTGATGTGATGCAGCGCCAGTCGTTCTGGCTGCGCTGTGATACTATCTCAAAGCCTGCCTTTTTGATAGCCTCGATTACTTCATCAGCGCGAGCGGAGATTATTCCGGAGGTGACAAAATATGCGCCCTCCTTCAGGAATGAATAAGCAGCACCGCATATGCTTATTATAACATCTGCAACGATATTGGCAACTACCAAATCGTACCCGCCGCCGATTTTTTCGTGAAGAGAGGCATCGCTTGTAACGTCACCGACAAAAACATCGCATTTGTCCATGCACTGAGGGTTGAGGGTAAGGTTTTCGCCCACAGTTTCGGGGGCAGCAGGGTCAATGTCCACCGCAACCGCCTTATCTGCGCCCAGAAGAAGGGAAAGCACCGAAAGAATACCGCTGCCGCAGCCAAGATCCAGAACCTTTTCACCGCCCTTTACAAGGCGTTCGAGCTCCAGCATGCACATCTGGGTGGTGTCGTGAGTTCCCGTGCCGAAGAGGTGACCGGGATTCATTGTAAGGGCAACCCGACCGTCAGGAGTGTCGCAGTCAACCCATTCGGGGCGTATGAACACCCTGTCGCCAAGGGTAAAGGGCTTGTAATACTGCTTCCAGTTGTTTGCCCAATCCTCGTCGCAAACACCTTCGGTTTCTATTTCAAGGCGTCCGAACTGTCCCTCGGTGTTGAGAAGCGCCATGGCAGAAACGGTTTCGCGGATAAGCAGAAGAAGCTCATGACCGGGAGCGTCATCGGTGACATAGAGCGTAACGCTTGTCTCTGCGGTCTTGAGGGGCTCAAGACTTTCGTCTATGTAATCCCAGTACTGCTGTTCGTTCTCGATAAAATCGTTGAAATCGGCGCTGTCCTCAATCTGAACGCCGTTCAGTCCGAGAGAGTAAAGTCTGCCGCACAGAGGCTCGATACCCTCGGTGGAAGTGTAAATTCTGGTTTTAAGCCAATTCAAGAAAAATTCCTCCATGAATTTCAGATTTATGTTATTTGTCTAAAATGACAAAAATTTAGGCAAAACAGAAATTTTGTTGTAAATGCACTGTTTTAACACCTATTTTTCTACACGCTATGATATAATATCAATAGTAGAACCAAAGTTGAACTTTTTATAAAGTTGTCGGAGGTAGACTTCGCTATGAAACTTTCGGATATGAACGGAAAGAATCTTATCGCTTCCCGTGTCAGGGAGACGAGAAAAGCAAAGCATATGACACAGAAGGACCTGGCAGGTGCAATACAGCTTCTGGGAGTAATGCTTGACAGAATGTCAATAAACAGGATCGAATCAGGTCACAGATGCGTGTCAGACTATGAACTTGTTGCTTTTGCAGAAGCTCTCGGAGTAACAGTGGAATGGCTGCTTTACGGAAAAAATAATTAAACAGAAAGAAGCTTTCCGGCATTGCCGCCAAGTATGGCGGATATGTCATTTTCGGACATACCCAGGGAGCGGATACAGTCAATGTAAGCCTTCTGACGGCTCCATGGAGAATCCGAACCGAAAAGCACACGCTGAGGAGTGAAGGCATCTATTACAGCCTTAATCGTATCACCCGGAAAGACATCGCATACAGCGGCAGTATCTATGAAAATGTCAGTATCGGAAAGATATCTTACTGATTGTTCAAAATAACCAAATCCGCCGAGATGAGCATATATAATAACAGCATCGCCGAGAAGAGGGAGAATTCTCCTGAGCCTTTCGGGGGTGCTTTTATTTATTTCGGGATAGGAAATATCAAGACCGCCGTGAATCATGGCGATAAGTCCGTATTTGGAGCACAGCTTCAGGGTCTCGATAACAGCCGTATCATCAATACAGACCTGCTGAAAATCGGGGTGAAGCTTTATTCCCTTAATGCCTTCGTCAGCAAGCCGCTGAAACTCGGTTTCCTTATCCGGGTAAAGCGGATGCATGGCGCCGAAGCTGATTATTCCGTCCAGCCTGTTGTTTTCGATGGCAGCATCATTGAGCTTGGGGACCTGATGAGGGGCGGTGGCAATGGGCTGCAGCACCGAAATATCTACTCCATCCTCTGCCATTGCAGCACGAAGGCAGGGCAGAGTACCGTCAAGGGCAGGAGTAAGGAAGCTTGTGGAAGCAAGCCCCGCGAGAGCTCGCGGGGCTATTTTTTCGGGGAATGTGTGGGTATGAATATCAATTATCATAAGAGAAAGACCTTCTTTTATTCCTCTGTAAGCAGCTCAATAAGCTCATCGCGGGTAATATCGCCGATGGTGGAGCCGCCGCGGGAAATTACGCTGTCCGCAAGCTCGCGCTTGCTTTCCTGCAGAGCAACGATTTTTTCCTCGATAGTGTTCTGGGCAATAAGCTTGAGGACGGTGACAACATTGCGCTGACCTATGCGGTGAGCGCGGTCGGTTGCCTGATCCTGAGCGGCAACATTCCACCACGGGTCATAGTGAATGACAACGTCGGCGGAGGTAAGGTTGAGACCTGTGCCGCCTGCCTTCAGGGAGATGAGGAATACTGAGGTGTCATCGCGGTTGAAGGCGTTGACAAGAGACAGTCTCTGTTCCTTGCCGGTAGAGCCGGTGATAAGGTAATAGGAGATGCCTTCTGCGGTCAGACGCTGAGCGATGATGGAAAGCATGGATGTAAACTGAGAGAACAGCAGGACCTTGTGTCCGCCGGAAACCGCATTGTTGACCTTTTCCATACAGGTCTCAAGCTTTGCGGAGCCGCCCTTGTAATCGTCAAAGAACAAGGTCGGGTCGCAGCATATCTGACGCAGCTTTGTAAGCTCGGAGAGCACCTGCAGCTTGCCTGCACCGAAGCTTTCGTTGGTCTGACTGCGGAGATTTTCCACAAGCTGCGCAGCGTGAGCGCGGTAAAGCTTGCTCTGCTCATCGCCCATGCGCGAGTAGATGCACTGCTCAAGCTTGTCAGGCAGGTCGCGGAGAACGTCCTTCTTGAGTCTGCGCAGGATAAAGGGTGCTATCATGCGGTGCAGACGCTCTGTGACAGTCTGATCTCCGTCCTTGACAATGGGGGTCTCTATCTTTTCGCGGAAGCGGTTGTAATTATAGAGGAACCCGGGCATAAGGAAGTCGAATATACTCCACAGCTCGCTCAGGCGGTTTTCGATGGGGGTGCCTGTAAGAGCGAATCTGGTGGCAGCACGGATTGTTTTTACGCTCTTTGCGCTGAGGGTGTCATGATTCTTGATGTACTGAGCCTCGTCGATGATGCAGTAGCGGAAGGTAGCCTGACCGTAATGCTCCACATCGCGTCTGAGGAGGTCATATGAGGTGATAAGCACATCGTAATCGGTGTATTCTGAAATCAGCGCAGCTCGCTCCTCAGCAGTGCCTGCAACCACAGCGCACTTCATGGAAGGTGCGAACTTTTTGAATTCGCTGAGCCAGTTATAAACAAGGGAAGCAGGGCAGACGATAAGAGAGGAGCGTCCGTTGGTCTGAGCCTCCGACAGCAGCATAGCTATGACCTGAACGGTCTTTCCAAGACCCATTTCGTCCGCAAGAATACCGCCGAAGCCGTAATGCTCGATGGTTTTCAGCCAGCGGAAACCGACAGTCTGGTAGGTTCTGAGTATCTTTGCCATGCTCTCGGGAGCTTCAAATTCAGCTTCCGCAGCGGAATTCATATTCTTGATAAGGTCTCTGAAAAGGTGGTCGCGGCGCAGAGTAACGCCCTGTCCCTCCTTGAGTACCGAGTCAACATACAGTGCGCGGTTGACAGGAGCCTCAATAAGTCGGAGGCCAAGCGGTCTTAGGAAGACAATGTCATAAATCAACTCCTTGGCTCACAGAACGACATGGCTACGATCCGACTTCTCTGAAAAGGTGGTCGCGGCGCAGAGTAACGCCCTGTCCCTCCTTGAGTACCGAGTCAACATACAGTGCGCGGTTGACAGGAGCCTCAA
>JAZUPA010000206.1:0-10731 GCA_045604945.1 Acutalibacteraceae bacterium | reverse complement strand
ATGCAAAATGAACGGCATCAACTACTCTACTTTCATGAACGGCCTCAAGAAGGCTGGCATTGAGCTCAACAGAAAGATGCTCTCCGAGATCGCTATCAGCGATGCAGAGGCATTTACCGCTCTCGTAGAGAAGGCAAAGGCAGCTCTTTAATAATCTGAAAGTGCGTCCGGCAGCATTTACCGGACGCACTTTTTGAGCAGTTAAGGAGTACTTTTTACGATGAAAACGGAGGTGCGTTATGGCAGTTGAAATCACCAGCAAGGACAACCAGACGGTTAAGGAAATAACCAAGCTGATGAACAGTGCAAAGGAACGCCGCGAAAAAGGCATGTTCGTTGCAGAAGGGGTACGCTTGTGCGGAGAGGTTCCCGAAAACGGGATTGAAATAGAAGAACTGCTTTATACTGAAGAAGCTTATTCGAAGTATAAGGATGCAATAGACAAGCTTGAAAAACAGGCTAAAAAGGCATATCTGATAACAGAGGAGATCGCAGAAAAGATTTCTGATACCTTATCTCCTCAGGGCGTATTCTGCACAGGCAAGATGAAGCAGAATACCCTTGATACCGAAAACTTGAAAATTGACGGGCAGTTTGTACTGCTTGAGAATATACAGGATCCATCAAATATAGGCGCAATTTTCAGAACTGCAGAGGCAATAGGACTCAACGGTGCCATCCTTTCTGCGGATTGCTGCGACCTTTATAATCCCAAGGTCATGAGAGCCAGCATGGGAGCGGTTTTTCGCTTTCCTTCGGCGGTAGTTGATGATGTTCCCGCCTTTATCAAAAGAATTCGATCCGCAGGTATGAGACCGCTTGCATCGGTTCCCGATGCAGATGCGAGCAAAATTACTTGCGTAAGATTTTTCAAAGGTGTTATAATGTGTGTGGGCAATGAGGGTAACGGACTTACTCCTGAAACCATTACAGCGTGCGGAGAGCGCGTAACAATTCCCATGAACGGCAGAGCGGAATCCCTCAATGCTGCAACTGCCGCATCGATTATGATGTGGGAAATGACACGAAATTACGTTTAAGGGGTGTTTTGTGTGGGCGATAGCATATACTGGATATGGCTTCAGAAAATCCTTGGCTTCGCCAACAGAAATACCGAGCAGGTACTGGAGTTTTTCAAAGACCCCGAAAAGCTCTATAAAGCATCTGCCAACCAGAGAAAAGAATGTCTCTTTTTGAGCCGCGCGCAGAGGGATAAAGCTGCTGACAGTGCGACTATGGATGAGGCAGAGAAGATATATGAGCGGTGCAGGGAGTGCGGAATCAGGATAATCACGCCTGAGGATGAGCTGTATCCCCAAAGGCTGTATGATATCTGTGATTTCCCTGTAGTGCTTTATTACAAAGGCGAGATGCCTGACATTGATGATAATGTGGTGCTTACCCTTGTCGGTACGCGTAAAGCAACTCCTGACGGAAGGATGATAGCTGCGGCACTGTCGCAGAGCCTGACGCAGTGCGGTGCAATCGTGATGAGCGGAGGGGCGAGAGGCATTGATGATGCTGCCCATCAGGGAGCACTGAGGGTTGGCGGAGTTACGCTGTCGCTCCTCGGCTGCGGTCTTGAGGCTGACTATAATCCGGGCTGTGAGGAAACGAGAAAAAGGATACTTGATAACGGCGGCGCGCTTATTTCGGAATTTCCTCCGGATTATACCCCGTCGAAAATCACCTTTCCCATCCGCAACAGACTGCTTTCTGCAATGTCACTGGGCGTGATTGTGGGAGAGGCTCCTGCAAAGAGCGGTTCGCTTATAACCGCGCGGCATGCCCTTGACATGGGAAGAGATATGTTCGCGATTCCCGGCTCGGTAATGAGTGAGCTGTCGGAAGCGGCGAATATGATGATAAGGGACGGTGCAAAATCTGTTTCCTGTGCTTTTGATGTTCTTGAGGAATACAGTTCCAGATATCCCCACAGGCTGGTTATGAGAAAGAGCCAGACGCCGATTTCGCAGATTGTGAAAACTGCTCCTGAGTATATAGACATTCAGATGCCCGATGAAGGCGTGTATCTCAGAGACAGGGATACCAAAAGAGCGATAGACAGTATAAATGCAATAAAAGGCATTCAGGTTGCTTTGAATCCTGATGCTTCGAAAACTGCCAGAAGGGTATACGGGGAGCTTGCAGAGCGCTCATTATCCCTTCAGGAGCTTTGCGACAGATTGTCATTGTCTGCGCAGCAGCTCCTGATAGCCATAACCGAGCTTGAGATAAATAACATCATTGCGTCGGATTCACAGCGCAGATATTTCATCAGAAAACAATAGATATCAGCATATTGAAATCACCTCTTGCAAGGCTACAGCAAGGAGTGAGCAGTCCAGCGTTTTATTTGTAGCCGGAAAGGCAACGGAAATAATTATGTCAAATCTGGTTATTGTTGAGTCACCGGGTAAGGTGAAAACAATCAAAAAATACCTTGGCGACGGATATGAAGTCGTGGCATCGGTAGGTCATGTAAGAGACCTGCCCAAGAATAGACTGAGCGTCGATGTCAAGAAGAATTTCGAGCCTAAATATGCAATAATCAAGGGCAAGGAAGAGCTCGTAGAAAAGCTCAGAACAGCAGCAAAGAAGAGCGATCGTGTCTATCTCGCAACCGATCCTGACCGCGAGGGAGAAGCAATTTCCTGGCATCTGGCATTTCTTCTTGAGCTTGACATCAGCGACAAAAACCGTGTAATTTTCAATGAGATAACCGAGACAGGTATCGTTGAGGGAATGAAGAACCCCCGTTCCATCGATATGGATCTGGTCAATGCACAGCAGTGCCGCAGAATTCTTGACAGAATCGTCGGATACCGTCTCAGCCCGTTTATCTCATCCAAGATAAGACGCGGTCTTTCTGCAGGACGTGTACAGTCTGTTGCGGTCAGAATGATATGCGACAGAGAAGATGAAATACGCGCTTTTGTACCTGAGGAATACTGGACAATTGATGCAAAGTTCGTTCCCCAGGGAGAAAAGAAGGCGTTTCCTGCAAGCTTTTTCGGAACAAAGGATGAAAAGCTTGAGATAAAGACTGAGGAAGAGGCAAGGAAAATCCTTGCAGAGCTCGAGAGCGGTACCTACAGCGTATCGAATATAAAGAAGGGTGTTCGCAGAAAGAATCCCGCACCTCCCTTCATAACCTCCACTCTCCAGCAGGAGGCATCAAGAAAGCTCAATTTCCAGGGTCAGAAGACCATGAAGATAGCACAGGAGCTTTACGAAGGTATTGAAATTGAAGGAATGGGCGCAGTCGGTCTTATAACCTATATGCGTACCGACTCTCTCAGAGTTTCAAATGAAGCAAAGGTTGAAGCTGAAGCTTTCATTGAAGAAAAGTGGGGAAAGAAGTATGTAGCGGATAAGCCCTACAAGTTCAAGAATAAGGGCGACGTACAGGACGGTCACGAAGCTATCCGTCCCACAATGCCCACCCTCACACCTGAACAGGCAAAGGGAAGCCTTACAAACGACCAGTACAAGCTTTATAAGCTTATCTGGGATCGTTTTACCGCAAGCTTCATGGCACAGTGCATCCATGATACCACAAATGTGGATATTGAAAACGGAAACTACATTTTCAAGGCGAGCGGATACACTGTGAAGTTTGACGGCTATACAGTCCTTTATGAGGAATCCAAGGATGAAGACGAGAAGGACGGAGGAAAGCTGCCTGTTCTTACAGAAGGAACGAAGCTGAGAGTAAAGGAAGTAACTCCCAATCAGCACTTTACTCAGCCTCCCGCACGTTATACCGAATCCAGCCTCAACAAAGCACTTGAAGAGAACGGAATCGGACGCCCCTCAACCTATGCAACCATCATTGCAACAATAGTCAGCAGAGAATATGTCATAAGAGAGGGTAAGACATTAAAGCCCACCGAGCTTGGTGAGACAACAAACAAGCTTATGAAGGAGCGTTTTGCAAAGATAGTAAGCATACGCTTTACCGCTCAGATGCTCAAGAATCTTGACCAGGTCAAGGATGGCAAGGTTGACTGGATAGAGACTCTGAGAACCTTCTACGATGAATTTGAAAAGACCCTTTCGGATGCCAAGAAGGCAATGGAGGGCGTTACCCTCAAGCCGCCCGATGAAGAAACCGATCTCATCTGCGAAAAGTGCGGACGCAGAATGGTTATCAAGACAGGTCGCTACGGCAAATTCATTGCATGCCCCGGTTATCCCGAATGCAAGAATATTAAATCGATTGTCAATGAAATCGACGCAGACTGTCCCAAGTGCGGCAGTAAGGTAGTTGTGAAGAAAACCAAGCGCGGCAAGGTATTCTATGGCTGCTCCGGTTATCCTAACTGCGATTTCATGACATGGAATGAACCTACACGTCAGAAGTGTCCTAAGTGCGGAGACATTCTTTATGTAAAGAACGGCAAGGTTCAGAAGCTCGTATGCACAAAGGAAGGCTGCGGCTATTCAAGAGCTGTGGAGGACAAGAGCGGTGAATAATGCTCAGATAACAGTGATCGGAGCAGGTCTTGCAGGCTGCGAGGCTGCATGGCAGATAGCAAAAAGAGGAGTAAAGGTTCGCCTTGTTGAAATGAAGGGGAAGAAATACACGCCTGCACATAAAAGTCCTCTTTTTGCAGAGCTTGTCTGCTCAAACTCCTTCAAAGCAAACCGAATCGACAGCGCAGCAGGTCTTATGAAGGAAGAAATGCGCCGCTTGGGAAGTCTGCTTCTCTCGGTTGCCGATTCCTGCAGCGTTGCAGCAGGCGGTGCGCTGGCGGTGGACAGAGATCTTTTCTCCGAAGGTGTAACCAAGGCTATAAAGGAAAACAGCTTGATAGAGGTTGTCGAAATGGAGATGACCGAAATCCCTGAAGAAGGCATTGTTGTCATAGCCACTGGACCTCTTACAAGCGATGCTTTCAGCGAATCCATCGGAAAAATGTGCGGTCGGCCGTATCTTAACTTCTACGATGCCGCAGCACCTATAGTTGCCGCTGACAGCATTGATATGGATTTTGCCTTTGCTGCTTCGCGATACGACCGGGGCGGTGAAGACGATTATATAAACTGTCCCATGAACAAGGCAGAGTATGAAGAATTCGTATCTGAACTTCTTAAAGCAGAAAGAGCACTGCTCCACGATGCTGATAAGGAAATGCCGGTTTACGAAGGATGTATGCCCGTAGAAGTGCTTGCTTCACGAGGGGAGAATACACTTCGTTTCGGTCCCATGAAACCCGTAGGACTTCGTGACCCCAGAACAGGGCATCGTCCCTGGGCAAATCTCCAGCTCAGGAGAGAAAATGCTGATGGTACAATGTTCAATCTTGTAGGATTTCAGACAAACCTGAAATTCGGGGAGCAGAAGAGAGTTTTCTCCATGATTCCTGCGCTGAGAAATGCAGAATTTGTTCGCTACGGAGTAATGCACAGAAACACTTTCCTTGATTCTCCGAGACTGCTTGATGCTGATTATTCCCTCAGGAAGGATAACCGAATCTTCTTTGCAGGACAGATAACCGGCGTTGAAGGATATATGGAATCTGCAGGCTCGGGTCTCCTTGCAGGAATAAATGCAGTCAGAAGACTGCAGGGTAAGAAAACGGTTGTACTTGACAGGGTTACCATGCTTGGCTCTCTCTCTCAGTACATATCAGATGAAACGATAAGTGATTTTCAGCCTATGGGTGCGAATTTTGGAGTTCTGCCGCCTATTGAGCCGAAAATCAGAGATAAACGAGAACGCTATGCTGCACTCAGCGAGCGCGGACTCAGGGCTCTGGAAGAAACCATGAAAAATTGGGAGGAATAAAAATGAAAATCATAGTTGATGCTTATGGTGGAGATAATGCACCTCTTGAAATACTCAAGGGCTGTGAAATGGCTGTTGAGAAGTACGGCGTTGAAATCGTACTGACAGGCAGCGAAGAGGATATCAGAAAAGTATCCAAGGAAAATAAGATTTCTCTTAAAAATATGACAATTGTTGATGCTCCCGATGTTATTTCCATGGAAGAGCATCCCAGAGAGATCACCAAGAGCAAGAAGAATTGCTCAATGGCAGTAGGTCTGAGACTTTTGTCCGAAGGTCAGGCAGATGGCTTTGTCAGTGCAGGCAGCACCGGTGCGCTTCTCATGGGAGCAACTCTTATCGTAAAGAGAATCAAGGGCATCAAGCGTCCTGCTCTCGGTCCTGTTATGCCCAAGGCTAACGGTATGGTTATGCTTATAGACAGCGGTGCTAACGCTGACTGCCGTCCAGAAATGCTCAAGCAGTTTGCGCAGATGGGCTCTGTTTACATGGATAAGGTTATGGGCGTTTCAAACCCCAGAGTCGGTCTTGCAAATGTCGGTACTGAGGACACCAAGGGCGATGAACTGAGAACCGCTACATTCCCTATCCTCAAGAACCTTGAGGGCATCAACTTTGTCGGTAATGTTGAGGCACGCGATATTCCCAACGACGGCTGTGATGTAATAGTATGCGACGGCTTTACAGGCAACATTATCCTCAAGATGTATGAGGGTGTTGCAGGTGCGCTGCTTGGCAAGATAAAAGGCGTCTTTTCAAAGAATCTCAAGACAAAGCTCGGTGCAGCTCTTGTTCTTAAAGAGATGAAGGCAATGAAGAAGGAAATCGACTATAATGAGTACGGCGGAGCACCCTTCCTCGGAGTTCAGAAGCCCGTATTCAAGGCTCACGGCAGCAGCAAGGCAAAGACCATGTGCAATGCAATCGGTCAGCTTATCGACTTCATCAAGTCAGGAGCTATCGACGATATCACTGCGGCGGTCAGTGCAGGCAAGGACGAGTCTGAGGCTGAATAAAAAATAACGACGCTTTTGGCGATAGCCAAAGGCGTCGTTTCTGTATAAGGGGTGTACTTATGAGAGTGTTGGAGATTGAAGAATTGGCAGAAACAGGGCAAACAGCAAAATATGATTATTCGAGCTTTATTGACAATCCGTTGTGATTGTGATACATTAAAAAGTAATAGATTATATATTAATAAAGCATATTGGAGGACAGAGTATGAAAAATAAAAAAATGATGGTAAAGGTATGTGAGAATTGCGGAATCATATACAGTGTCAATGATAAGGTTTGCGAAGAATGCGAAGCCGAACTTAGCGGACCGGTAAATAAAGAAACAGCAAAACGGATTTCGGAAACAGCAGGAGGGATAATCGACTGTGACTATGTCATTCCTGTAGATGGATGGCGTAAAACAGTAGGCATCGGCTCTGTGCTGGTAATGATCGGTTTGCTGATTATTATGTTCTTCCACAAATACATCATCAATTCAGAAAATGAACATTTTACTTTAATACTTTACATAGGCGGAATAATACTTATATTAATTATGCTGTTAGTATTCTTTGGCAGCTTTTATCCGAATCAATATTGGGCAATAACAAAATCACTGTATTTTTTTGAACAGCTGTTTTTAAAGAATGAAATTGAGCCATCAAGATTTGCTATTGTTTTTACGCAGGTTCTGGACACATTATATGTTCTTGGCGGCATAGCATTTATTGTGTTTTTGTTTTTTATCTGAAATTTTATAGACAGAAGAAACGAGCTTCCTGCAATGAAGTGCAGGAAGCTCGTTTTATCATTTGTTGTAAGGATTCTTTACATCAGGATCGGTAGGATCCCAGCCCTTATATGCTGCTGCAGTATTGAGAGCAGGAATTGCTTCAGTCTGGACGCTGCAGTTTTTGCCTGAAAGCACGCGAACCTGAGTACCGTTTGATGCGTTGTCATAAATCCACTTGGCATCGCGGACACAAAGTCGTACACAGCCGAGAGAAGCGGGGGAGCCCAGCTTTGCAAACTCAGCGGTTTTAAGGGTGCTGGCAGACTGCGAAAGATAGGGTACAGAGTGGAAGAGATAATTGCCGTAGAAGCGAACTGCATACTGACCGTATACATCATTGAACAGATAACGCCACCTGTAGCGCTTGTCTATTGCGTAGACCCCGGTAGGAGTTTTGTGACCTGTGGCACCAACGGAACAGGTAAAGCACTTGACTGTCTGGTTATATTTGCCGTAGGCATCTTTGCCGAGAACAAGAACTTTGCAGTTGTCTCTGTAGACGATTATATAGTAATTATCCTCATAGTCGGGATTGAGAACATCGACGTGGTTTGAGGTTTTCTGTGCATAAGGAGCGCTGCTTGAATAGAGCACTGTCAGGGTAATGGGATCTGCAATACCGTTAACAGTAAGGTTTGCAACTCGCTGGAATGTTTCAACAGCCTTCTTTGTGTTATTGCCAAAATCGCCATCTGCCGCCTCGGAGATATATCCAAGGGTTTTAAGACGGTTCTGCAGCTGCTTTACTTTGGTGCCTTTACTGCCTTTGGAGAGGGTGTAATTATAGCTGGGATTAACGGCAACCGTGGTTGAAGCGGTTGTAGGCTGAGTTGTGGTAGTGGTTGTAACTGTAGTTGATTCTGAAGAAACAGTGGTGGAAACCGTAGTGATGGTAGTTGCGTCTGTTGAACTGACAGCAGCAGTAGACTGCGTAGTTGGCTGAGTGGTGACAGTGGTTGCTGCGGAGGTGGTTGTTGTAACTGCAGTAGTGGTTGTAGTGGTTACAGGTATCGTTGTGCCTGAAACCTTTATAAGGGTGGCAAACTGACTGGTGACCCAGCCTGTTTTTGAAGAGGAGTACTGAATTTTATACCATACACGACCGTTGCTGGCTTTCTTGCTGCCGAGGTAAGTAAAGGTCTGATTTTTCTTTACCGAGCCGATGATGGAATATGACATTCCTGCACCGCTTCGAATATTGACAGGGTTTCCGGTTATTTTAACCTTTGTGGTCGAAGCAGATGCGGTGGTTGTTGTGGTAGTGGAAGAAGTACCTTTTATAAGCTTCGAGTACTGACTGGTTATCCAGGCGGTTTTAGTGGAGGTGTACTGGATTTTATACCATGTACGTCCCGAAGAATCCTTTTTGCTTCCAAGATATGTAAAGGTCTGATTTCGTTTGACGGCTCCGATAACAGAGTAGGATGTGCCTGCGCCCTTACGCACATTAACGGTGCTGCCGGTGACCTTTACGGTATCATATGAAGCAGCGAATACGTCGATGGGGAAGAGTGAGACGAATAAAACCAGAACAAGCAGTAATGCTGTAACCCTCTTGATAACAGACATATCAGAACTCTCCTTATACCATAATGTTTATCTTTATTATTATAGCAGATTTCAGATGAATGACAAGTGCCCGACAAAATAAAATATCGTCCGAATCCCATTGCAAAGGAATTCGGACGATACAATTATTTGCATTTACTTATTAAGCAGTCAGGATTAGTTGGTGCCTGCCATCTTTGCTACTTCAGCAGCAAAGTCGTCTTCTCTCTTCTGGAGGCCTTCGCCCTTCTCGAAGCGGACAAAGCTCTCGATAGCGATTTCGCCGCCGAGTGCCTTAGCGGTGTTAGCAACATACTGGCTGACCTTAAGGTCGGAGTCGATAACGTAAACCTGGTTTACGAGGCAGACTTCCTCAAAGTACTTGCCGATCTTACCTGCAACGATCTTCTCGATGATGTTAGCGGGCTTGTTAGCATTCTTGGGATCGTTCTTGAGCTGCTCGGTAGCGATCTCCTTCTCCTTCTCAATAACGTCAGCAGGAACTGCAGCGTCGTTGAGGTAGAGGGGGTTGAGAGCAGCGATCTGCATGCTGATGTTGTGAGCAAACTCAGCGAACTCAGGCTTTGCAGCGATCTCAGCGGAGGTAGCAAACTTGGTGAGAACACCGATCTTGCCGCCTGCATGTACATAAGTGTCGGTGATGCCCTCGTATCTTACGAAACGACGGATCTTGATGTTTTCGCCGATGGTCTGGATCTTCTCGGTGAGAACTTCCTGAACGGTGTTCTCAGTGCCGAAAGCCTTGACAGCGAGGAGAGCCTCAACGTCAGCAGGATTCTCAGCGATAACGGTCTTTGCGCAAAGAGCAACAAAGTCCATGAAGTCAACGTTCTTAGCAACGAAGTCGGTCTCAGCGTTTACTTCGATGACAACAGCAACGCCGTTCTCAGAAGCGGTGTAAACGGTACCTTCAGCAGCAATTCTGCTTGCCTTCTTAGCTGCAGCTGCAAGACCCTTCTCACGAAGGAAATCGATTGCCTTCTCCATATCGCCGTCAGTCTCGGTAAGAGCCTTCTTGCAGTCCATCATGCCGCAACCGGTCTTTTCTCTCAGAGCAGCAACGTCTTTAGCGGTAAAAGCCATTTTATTTTCCTCCTAAATTTTAATTATTCAGCAGCAGGTGCCTCTGCATCAGCCTCGGGAGCAGCAGTCTCTGCGCCCTGTCTGCCTTCGATAACAGCACTTGCCATAGCGGAAGCGATGAGCTTGACAGCACGGATAGCGTCATCGTTGCCGGGGATTACATAGTCGATATCATCGGGATCGCAGTTGGTGTCGACGATTGCGACAACGGGGATGCCGAGCTTCTTAGCTTCAGCAACAGCGATCTTCTCCTTACGGGGGTCAACGATAAAGAGAGCGCCGGGGAGCTTCTTCATCTCCTGGATGCCGCCGAGGAACTTCTGGAGTCTCTCGATCTCGAGGTTGAGCTTGATAACTTCCTTCTTGGGAAGGAGATCAAAGGTACCGTCTGTGGACATCTTGAGAAGCTGGTTGAGTCTCTCAATTCTTCTGCGGATGGTAACAAAGTTGGTGAGCATACCGCCGAGCCAACGAGCGTTTACAAAGTAGGAGCCGGA
>JAZUPA010000205.1:0-6123 GCA_045604945.1 Acutalibacteraceae bacterium | reverse complement strand
CTCCCAAAGCCCGCTTGGCCCCCGACTTCCTGCGGCGAATCCCCCTCCCTCATCAGAGGGAGGCTTTTTATTTATCGGTTCATCATATATTCGATGTACTCATCGTAGGTGCAGGCTCTGTCAATTACGCCGTCCTCGGTGATCTCGATGATTCTGTTTGCGATTGTTCCCATGAACTCATGGTCATGAGAGGAGAAGAGAACTACGCCCTTGAAGCTTTCAACTCCCTTGTTGACTGCGGTGATTGCTTCGAGGTCAAGGTGGTTTGTGGGCTGGTCAAGAACAAGAACATTGGAGCCGAAAAGCATCATTCGGCTGAGCATGCATCTGACCTTTTCGCCTCCCGAAAGAACCTTTACAGGCTTGAGGACTTCATCACCTGAGAAGAGCATCTTTCCGAGGAAGCCGCGCAGATAAGTCTGGGTCTGGTCCTTTGACCACTGGGAAAGCCACTCAACAAGGTTCATGTCGCAGCCGTCGAAGAACTCGCTGTTGTCTCTGGGCAGGTAACTCTGGGTTGTGGAAACACCCCAGTTGAAAGTACCCTCATCGGGTTCAATCTCCTCAAAAAGAATCTTGAAGAGGGTGGTCATTGCAAGGTCGTTCTTTGCAATAAATGCAACCTTGTCGGTCTTGTTGAGGGCAAAGCTTACGTTGTTGAGTATCTTTACTCCGTCAATGGTCTTGGAAATGCCGTTGACGCGGAGTATCTCCTTACCCGGCTCTCTGTCCATGGTAAAGCCTACGAAGGGGTATCTTCTGGTAGAGCAGGGAAGCTCCTCAACGCTGAGCTTTTCGATAAGCTTTCTTCTGGCGGTTGCCTGCTTTGCCTTGGATTTGTTAGCGGAGAATCGGGATACGAAGTTCTGAAGCTCTGCAATCTTCTCGCTTGCCTTTCTGTGCTGGTCTGCAAGAAGGCGCTGGATAAGCTGGCTGGATTCATACCAGAAATCGTAGTTACCGACGTAAATTTTGATGCTGTTATAGTCTATATCACAGATATGTGTACATACGTTGTTGAGGAAGTGACGGTCATGGGACACTACAAGAACGGTGCCGGGGTAGTCCATGAGAAATTCCTCAAGCCATGCAATGCTCTTTATGTCAAGGTGGTTTGTGGGCTCGTCCAGCAGAAGAATCTCAGGCTGTCCGAAAAGTGCCTGTGCAAGAAGGATCTTGACCTTTGCTGCGTCGGGTACGCTGCTCATGACGGTATGCTCGTCAAGGTCATCAAGTCCGAGACCGCGGAGAAGCTTTACAGCATCGGTCTCTGCGTCCCAGCCGCCCATTTCGGCAAATTCGCCCTCAAGCTCAGAGGCACGCTCGCCGTCCTCATCGGAGAAATCCTCTTTCATGTAAAGAGCATCCTTTTCCTTCATGACGTCGTAAAGGCGGCGGTTGCCCATGATTATGGTATCGAGGACCGTGTACTCATTGAAGGCGAAGTGATCCTGCTTGAGCACTGACATTCTGGTATTCTCAGGAATGATGACCTCGCCTGTGGAAGGCTCAAGCTCACCTGAGAGAATACGCAGGAAAGTAGACTTGCCTGCGCCGTTTGCACCGATTATGCCGTAGCAGTTGCCGGGCACGAATTTCAGGTTTACATCCTTGAAAAGATTTGAGCCTGAGAATGCGAGACTTAAATTTGTTACGGTAATCATGTTATTTCCCTTTCCTTATCGGATATTATATGCTATAATTAAAAAGATGCGTGTGCATCTCCGTTTACTATAATAGCATTATTCCCACCAAATTTGAATACCAGGAAAAATTTTCGCCGTTATTTACTTATTCCGCTGATTTTGCGCAGGAAATGTGGTAAAATAGCCTTATCAGATTATGTTTTGGAGTTGATTTTCATGTACAGAGAAAATGACGCAAGAGTTTATGCTGAACTTATTGCAAAGGTTGGCGTAAATATCCAGCCCGGTCAGCAGGTTTATATCTCCACCTATATTGAAGCTGTGGAGTTTGCCAGAATCCTCGTTGAGGAATGCTGGAAGGCAGGGGCAGGAGATGTTACCCTTCGCTATATTGACGAGCAGACAACCAGACTTCGCTATATGTATGCAAGCGAAGAGACCCTTGGAAATGTTCCCGAATGGGTTCACGCTCCCAGAATCGATATTGCAAAGAAGGGCGGATGCTTCATAGCTCTTATCGCCGATGACCCTGATGCTATGGAGGGACTTGACGCTAACAAAATCGGTGTTGCAGTCCGCGCAAATTCTGTTGCCTCTGCCCCCTATCGCGATCAGATTGACAAGAGCGTAAACCAGTGGACTGTTGTTGCTGCCGCATCCCCTGCATGGGCTAAGAAGCTTTTCCCCGAGCTTGACACTCAGGCGGCTGTCGAAAAGCTGTGGGACTGCATCTATCACACCGTCAGAATTGACGAGGCTGACCCCAAGGCTTCCTGGGATGCTCATTCAAAGGCTCTTCATGACCACTGCGACACCCTCAACGCAAGTGATCTCAAAAGCCTTCATATCACCAACTCTCTCGGCACTGACCTGACCATTGACATGGTTGAAAACTATCTCTGGGCAGGCGGCTCTGAAATCACTGTGGACAAGGGTGTCGAGTTCCAGGCAAACATGCCCACCGAGGAGGTTTTCTGCATGCCTCACAAGTACGGTGTCAACGGCGTTGTGTACAGCTCCATGCCCCTTATCTACCAGAGCATGACCATCGACGAGTTCCACATCTCCTTCAAGGACGGAATGGTTACCGACTACGACGCCAAGGTCGGCAAGGAAGCTCTCGACCAGCTCTTCAGCGTTGACGAAGGCGCAAAGAGACTGGGCGAGGTGGCTCTTGTTCCCTTCAAATCCATGATAAGAGAAACAGGTATTCTTTTCTACAACACCCTCTTTGATGAAAATGCTTCCTGTCATCTGGCTCTCGGCAGCGCTTATCCCATCAACATGAAGGGCTGCGTTGACATGAGCGACGAGGAGAAGGACAAGGCAGGCTGCAACCAGTCAAAGACCCACGTTGACTTCATGTTCGGAACTGAGGACCTCAGGGTTGTCGGCACAAAGAAGGACGGTTCTGAGCTTGTGATCTTCGAAAACGGCAACTGGGCTATATAGTTTCCGTTTTTCAGAAAGACGGCAGGATTGTAAAAAACTGCCGGTGTTTTTAAAAGTGGGCGTAACGCCCACTTTTATTGTGTATTATTAAGTTAAAGGGCTCTGCCCTTTAAAATCCCGGCAGAGACTCTGTCTCTGCACTCTGCAAGCTTTCCCGAAAGCTTGACCAAAGCTTTGGAGGCTTATTTATGAAGCTTATCGCTCCGGATTATTATTCTGAATTTCGCTGCATAGCAGGCGCCTGCAGGCACAGCTGCTGCATTGGCTGGGAAATAGATATTGACGAAGAGACACTTTGCTATTACAATTCCATTGGCGGTGATTTCGGCAAAAGACTGTCTGACAGCATCTCAGCAGCCGATACCCCCCACTTCATTCTCGGCGGACATGAGCGCTGCCCCTTTCTCAACAGCGCAAATCTCTGCGATATAATCCTTGAGCTTGGCGAGGATTCTCTCTGTCAGATATGCTCGGATCATCCGAGATTCCGCAACTTTTACGATGACCGCACTGAAATCGGTCTGGGGCTGTGCTGCGAAGCTGCCGCAAGGCTTATTATCGGGCATGAGGACAAGGTTCAGCTGGTAACAGTTGAGGGCTGTGACGAGCCTTTTGAGGATGAATTCTTTCTTTTCAGAGCAAAGCTCTTTTCGATAATTCAGGACAGAACGCTTTCTGTTGACGAAAGAATCGATAAAATGCTCCGCTTTGCCGATGTGCCTTTCCCCTCTCTCCCCCTCAGGCGGTGGGCTGAGATTTTCGGAGAGCTTGAGCAGCTTGACCCTGAATGGGGCAGCAGGCTGCGAATGCTGGAGAATGGCAATGTATCGAAAAGCTCTCTTTCCGATACCGCTTCAGAACAGCTTCTCTTTTACTTTATCTACCGCCATCTGGCTGACGGTCTTTATGACGGTATGCTCAGGGAACGCATAGCTTTTGCGGTTCTCAGCGTACATATTATCCGCAGTCTCTGCTCTGTCTGCGGCGATGATGTCTGCGAAATTGCGCGGATGTACTCCTCTGAAATCGAATATTCGGAGGAAAATATCGAGGCTCTTCTGAGCTTCCTTGCAAAGGATATTCAATGATGGAATTACGACTTGCTACAAAAGAAGAAATACCTCTCTGCATGGATTTTATCAACGATGCAAGGGAGCATCAGCGCGAACAGGGCTTTGTTCAGTGGACACAGAAAAGCCCCAACAGCGGTCATATTGAATATGATATCGACCATGAGTGCGGTTATTTTCTCGTTGATGACGGTGTCCCTCTTGGCTACCTGTGTCTGAGCTTTGAGGGTGAACCTGCATACAACAGAATTTTCGGACAGTGGCTCAGCGATTCTGATTACGCTGTGATCCACAGGCTCGCCTTCGGAAAATCCGCCCGCGGCAAGGGTGCTTCAAAGGACGCTTTCCGTCTTGCCAGAGAGATATGTCTGAAAAAAGGTGTTCGCTCTCTTCGAATCGACACACACAAGGATAACGCCAAAATGCAGCACATTCTTGAGCGTGAGGGCTTCTCCTTCTGCGGTGTTGTCTGCTATGATGTGGGGCTGCGAAATGCCTATGAGCATATAATCGAAAAGACCTGCTGATTTCAGCAGGTCTTTATTTTTACAGGTCGTTTATACTCATTTTATCAAGCTCTGCTTCCTTCTTCTTGAAGGGGTGGCAGGCAAAGTAGATAAGAAGATAAAACAAACATGGAAGCAGGAAAAAAAGAAATACAGGGATAAATGAAAAACCTACATCACTCGATACATCCGAAGCTTCAACCTGAATCTCTTCTACTATAATTTCACTGCCCGATACTGTTTCAACTGTGCCGCCCGTAGTCAGTATTGCTGTATTGAGTGTAAACACAAGTGCTATAAACAACGCAAAAAACACTGATGCTATGGGCAGGATAAGTCCCGGCATTACAGCTTCCTTCTTTGAAAGCTTTATCTGGAGCACGATAAGCCCTGCGAATGCAGCAATAATCAGCAGCAGAAAAATTAATCCTCCAATATCAAACATAACTATCTTCCTTTCCTTATTCCATGTCGCTTATGCTCATTTTATCAAGCTCTGCTTTCTTTCTGGGGTGGCAGACAAAGTAGATAACAAGGAACACAACAGTAGGCATAAAGTACATTATAAATTCAAATACAATTAATATTGCTATCGGAGCTCCTTCAATTTCTTCGTGTGTTTCCTCTATACTCTCTATATATCCGTAAGATTCATCTGCATCGCTGTCTGAGGTATATTCCTCGATCTCCTCGTAATACTCCTGTGAATCAGAATCGGTTGCAAAGGAGTCATTGTCAAAGACATATACAACATAGGATAATATCATCCCCAACGCAATCACAAAGGATATAATGGGCAGGATAAGACCAGGCATTTTTGCCTCTTTCTTTGAAAGCTTTATCTGAAGCACGATAAGTCCTACGAAAGCTGCAATAACAAGCAGCAGAAAAATCAATCCCTCAATATTAACCATTACTCTCTTCCTTTCTTGTTTCCTTATATGCTGAAATCAGTGTTTTCGCTGTGTCAACATCCAGCTTTTCATCAATTGCAAGTCTCTTGACAAGCGATATGAATCTGTCGTTGCCCGCAGACTGGGTCATCTGAATCTTCTGGATCATTCTGTCAAGGCGAAGCCTTACTGTCGGATAAGTTACTCCGTACTGCTTTGCTATTTCCTTGAGCGAACCTGATGCCAGAATAAAATTGCGTATGAACGAAAGATCTTCATCGTCAAGCTCGCTCATCCATTCCGGTATGCTTGTGACTGGCATTATCTGTCACCTCCCTTTAACAATGTTGAGTATACACTTTAATTTTATTAAAGTCAATAGCAAAATAAAATTAAATATAATTTTTTATTATTTCTATCTTTCGTTTTTCATAAAATGAAAAGAGCCCCCTCGCCAGAGGGGGCTGAAATTATATATGGTTTAGCCGAGGAGATTTATTCCGCAGGCTTTGAGAATATAGCCTGCAGCGATGCCCACAACAGCGGATATGGCAAC
>JAZUPA010000204.1:0-4698 GCA_045604945.1 Acutalibacteraceae bacterium | reverse complement strand
GCGATGAAGCAAACCCTGTCACGCTCAAGTCGGGATTTATTCTGTCTCTCTGCGAACAGCTTATAGGCTCTCTCGGGGCACAGCAGAAGTCGCTCATTGACCGCTGTACAGCAAATGTGTACCGCTATTATCAGCAGGGTAACTACATGGGAATACCGCCCACATTGCAGGATTTCCGTGAGGAGCTTCTGCGACAGCCGGAGCCGGAGGCCAAGGAGGTTGCGCTGGCAATCGAGTTGTTTACCGATGGTTCGCTTAATACCTTTGCCAAACAGACCAATGTGGATACCAGCAACAGCCTGCTGTGCTATGACATTCTTGACCTCGGCAAGCAACTTCTTCCCATCGGTATGCTCGTTGTGCTTGACAGCATTCTTAACCGTGTAACCCGCAACCGTGAAAAGGGTATCAGCACCTATATCGTCATCGACGAGATATATCTGCTGTTCCAGCACGAGTATTCTGCAAACTTCCTGTTTACGCTCTGGAAGCGTGTTCGTAAGTACGGAGCAAACTGTACCGGTATCACTCAGAATGTGGACGATCTGCTCCAGAGCCATACCGCAAGAACTATGCTTGCAAACTCGGAGTTCATTGTCATGCTCAATCAGGCGTCCACCGACCGCATCGAGCTTGCAAAACTGCTGGGCATCTCGGAAACACAGCTGAGTTACATCACCAATGTCAACGCAGGCTGCGGTCTGCTCAAGGTTGGCAGTGCCCTTGTGCCGTTTACGGACGATTTTCCGAAGGACACAACGATGTATAAGCTGATGAGTACAAAGCCTGGAGAGCAGGTTGCATAAGAGTTGTAAAGTCGGCATTTAGGGGCGGAAAAATCGCATAAATACAGGCTTATTTCAACGTAAAAGCAGAGGGTAATATGATTTCATCTATTCCTCTGAAATAATGTTCTAAAGGCGGACAGCCGATGCAAAATGCACCGGCTGTCCGGGAAAGGAGTACGCAATGGATATAAAAACCAGAGAATCGTATAATCCCATTCAGCCGACCAATACGGCAAGGCAGGCATCTGCATTGATGAAAAAAGCGTACATTAAGTCACGCCAGACAGCAGAAGAACAGCTCAACACCGACTACGAATCCGCAGAGCAGTACGCCAATGACGAGGCGGAAAGAAATGTCGAGCAGACAGTAGCGGCTACGTCGGTTGCTGCGAAAAAGGCGGCAGAGAGCGTATATCACTCTGTCCATAACAGGAATCACAGCAGACAGGAGAGCATTACTATTGATGATCCTGCTGCACCTGCACAAGAATCGCCCATTATCCGTCAGCGGAGAACAAGTGAAATCAAGACACGGCAAACCGCCGCTTCAAGAGAAAACGCAATCAAGACACGCAATCAATCGAGGGTTGAATCTGTCAAGAGAGCAGATAGGACCGTTTCGACTACGCAGAATATCAAGCACTCATCAACCGCAGCAATCAAGACAGCAACCGAAACACAAAAGAAAAGTGCCGCCACAGCCAAAGCCGTCAGCGACTCTACTTTTAGGGCACAGTACGCAAAGCAGAAAGCCAAGAAAGCGAAAAAAGCTGCTGAAGAAGCGGCAAGAGCGCTTAAAGCTGCGGTCAAAGGGGCAATACAGGCAGTCAAGAGTATGGTTTCAGCACTCATAGCCGGAGGCTGGGTTGTTCTGCTTATCATACTTATTATCTGTATGTTGGGCATGATAGTCGGCTCCGCCTATGGCATCTTCGCAGGCAATGATGTGAGCAGGGCGACCGATGGTGATACCAGCCGAGACCTGAGAACAGCGGTCAGCACAATAAACAGCGAATACTACAACAAGATTCAGAATGTCCGCAATGGAGTAGAAAACCTTGAAAACACCACCATCTACATCAACGGCGAAGTTGGTGCAATGGCAGGCGTGTGGCAAGATGTACTTGCGGTCTATGCTGTCGATACCGCTCACGGAGAAAATGCTACTATCGCCATAGATTTTGATTCGAGTAAGACGCAAAAACTCCGTGACACCTTTTGGGATATGGTGTCAATATCGTACAGCGTAATCGAGCGACCGGTCGAGGAAGAACAGGAGGTCACTGATGAGTACGGCAATGTCACGACCGAAACGGTTGAGGTCATCTATCGTGACCTGAAAATCTATGTCAAGACCAAGAACGCTTCACAAGCAGCAACTTTGTACGCTTTCTCGGACGAGCAGAACAAGATGCTCACCGAAATGATGAGTGAGCAGTTCACTAAATCGTGGAGTGACCTTATCTACGGCTACTCCTACGGCGACGAGGATATTGTAGCCGTTGCCATATCGCAGATCGGCAACATCGGCGGCGAACCGTACTGGCGATGGTATGGTCTGTCCAGCAGAACCGAATGGTGTGCTATTTTTGTATCTTGGTGTGCGGATCAGTGCGGATACCTTGACAGCGGAGTTATCCCGAAATTTGCGTGGGTACCCGATGCGGTATCATGGTTCCAAGCCAGAGGACAGTGGCAGCCTCGTGGTTATACTCCGGCTCCTGGCGATATAATCTTCTTCGATTGGGAAGGCGACGGTGGAGCCAATCACGTGGGCATAGTAGAGTATGTCGAGAACGGTGTAGTTCATACTGTCGAGGGCAACTCCGGCGATGCTTGCAAGAGAAAGCAGTATGCTGTGAATAGCTCGGTTATTCTGGGGTATGGAATTCCGATGTATTCATAGAGCAGTATAATTTGGATTTTCAGTTTTTGATCGTTGTTAGAATAAAGTCTCGTCTCCTCATTATGAAAGATTAAAAATTTTCTGTGTAAGCATTATCATATAAACTAATTATTCCCTATCAGTTCAGGCTTTATTATTTCTATCATAAGGTTTGCAGTCCTGCATTAATGTAATCCGTTCGGTTTTTCAGTGTTTTATCCGTTAGCTACAGCACCCCCTTTTTGAATTATTGGGATAGCAAAAAGCGACGGATCGTTTTAGGCGGTCATTCTTGAGTGATTGATTATCTATGTTTGGTACATGATTTAAGCCTTGACACATGTTATCATATACGATAACATGTGTTTGAGAAATACTCGAGTGAGGGGTAGGCTATGAACGAAGATATTATTACTCAACGGCAAAAAATCATTTCTCAGTTGATAGCAGCGCGTCTTGAACGCGGACTCACCCAGAGTCAGCTTGCTGAGATAATTGGTACCAAAAGGTCAAATATAAGTCGTATAGAAAGCGGCGGTCAAAACATCTCGCTTGATATGCTTCTGAAAATATCTGAAGCAGTGGGAAAGAATCTGTCCGTAACACTTGAAGAAAGAGGATAAGTTATGATACCTAAGATTCTGATTGTTGACGATGAGCATGATGTTGTCGATCTTCTATGCAATTATTTTGAATTATGCGGTTATGATGTACTATCGGCTTACGATGGTGAAATGGCACTCGAAAAAATTAGCCAGAAGCCCGACATAATTCTTCTCGATGTTAATATGCCTAAACTGAACGGACTTGAAGTGTGCAAAAAGATTCGGGAGTTTGTTTCTTGCCCGATTTTGTTTTTAACCGCGAATGTTGATGATGTTGACAAAATTAACGGTTTTTCTGCGGGCGGGGACGACTATATTACAAAGCCTTTCTCGCTTGATGAATTGGGTGCCCGTGTCTCGGCCCACTTACGTCGTGATATGAGATTACAGAAAAAATCCGATTTGAAATTTAGTAACGATTTGGTTATAGACTATTCCTCGAAAGTCGTCTATTTCAAGGATACACCAATTTCATTTTCTAAAACGGAATTTGAAATTATTGAACTGCTTTCCACCAATGCCGGTATCGTTTTTGATAAAGAGCGTATATATGATCGCTTATGGGGATTTGACAGCGAAGGCTACTCTATGACGGTAGTTGAACATATCCGAAAGATACGGGCAAAATTTACAGAAGCAGGCTGTAAATCATACATAACAACAGTATGGGGGTGTGGGTATAAATGGGAAAATTAAGAAAGGCTATTGCAAGAATGCCGCTAATGCCCTCACTGATAATCGTTATGTCATTTTTTATCATATTAGCGGTAATTCTTTCAAAAACAACAATGAGCGTCGCAAACGAAAAAATACAGCTCATTGAGGCAAAATATATTTCAGTTGAACAGGAAATCGAAGAAGTTGGCGAAGAGGAATATACTGTCACGCATTATATAGGTCGTCTTCCGTTTTCTGAGGAAGATAAACAAGCGTATAAGTTCTACACATTGATCTATGAGTATTCCTCTTTTTTCTGGTGTATTATCAGTATTACGATCGGTGCAGTTATCTTTTATTTCGGCAAGCTGCAAAAGCCGATAAAACTCCTAATAAATGCTTCAGAAAACATTTCCGATGATAATCTCGACTTTGTTATAGATTACAGAGCTAAAGACGAGCTTGGAAAGCTCTGTTCTTCATTTGAAAAAATGCGGTTATCGCTAATGGATAATAACCGAACTATGTGGCGAATGGTCGAAGAAAAACGAAAACTCAACAAGGCTTTTTCCCACGAACTCAGAACACCGCTTACCGTTATGAGGGGAAATGTCGAGCTTCTTGAAAAGGTCTATATGAGGTCGGACGTTTCGGAGGATAAAAAGGCAGCTCTGCTAAAAACAGTATCAAAGAACATAGAACGCATTGAAAGCTATGTTTACAGTATGGGTACGATGAGCAAATTGGAAGATCAACCGATACA
>JAZUPA010000203.1:0-12291 GCA_045604945.1 Acutalibacteraceae bacterium | reverse complement strand
CCGACTTCTCATACTTTAGAAGAAGCGTGCAATGCACGTTTCTTTTTATCATCCTCACCGCTCCTTGCATAAAATATAATACGGCACCAAGTCGGATCGTAGCCATGTCGTTCTGTGAGCCAAGGAGTTGATTTATGACATTGTCTTCCTAAGCCCGCTTGGCCTCCGACTTCCCGACTTCTCATACTTTAGAAGAAGCGTGCAATGCACGTTTCTTTTTATCATCCTCACCGCTCCTTGCATAAAATATAATACGGCACCGAATGAAAAGAGAAAAACAGGCAATCATAATAGTGCCGACACGGTAATAAATGCAACGGAGCGTGAAAGTAAAATGACAGTAAGACGCGGCGATATTTTCTACGCCGATCTCAGCCCGGTCGTAGGCTCCGAACAGGGCGGAATCAGACCGGTACTTATAGTTCAGAACGATGTGGGGAACAAATACAGCCCGACAGTAATAGCGGCGGCAATAACCAGCCAGACAGAGAAGACCAATCTGCCAACCCACATCACGGTAGCATCCTATGAGTGCGGACTTCAGAGAGACTCGATAGTGCTCCTTGAGCAGATAAGAACCCTTGATAAACGCCGACTGCGGGAGTGCATGGGCAGGCTTGAGGACAGTGTGATGGACAGAGTGGATAAGGCGATATCCGTAAGTTTCGGACTGAATACAACAAAAAACATCTGATTATATCCCCGAGTGCAATGCACTCGGGGATACTTTTGCAATCTTTTCTTTTTCACCGCCCTATTCCGACCTGAAATTCACCTCTGAAGGGTTATAATGGCATCAATTCGGAGGTGATGGGGTGCAGACGATATATCTGGATGTCCTGATAGGAGTAAATATTTACATAAATTACCTGCTGCTTGTTCTTACAGCCCGTTTTGCTGCCTGCCGCCAGGTTCGGGCGCGAATAGCAATAGCTGCAGTGGCAGGGGCGTTATCATCCTGCATGATGCTGCTTGATATCCCGTCAAAGCTGTTGGGCGCTGCAATAAAACTGATCACAGTAATACTCATGTCGCTGATCGCCTTTGAGATAAAGTCATGGCGCACATTGCTCAAAGTGGTAATAATTCTGACTATGGTTACATTTGGATTTGCAGGTGCGATGATAGGGTTGAAAAATATTATATCAACAAGCGGAATCACGGTGTCAAACTATTCAGTTTATATCGATATTTCACCTGTATCACTGATATTCTTTACCCTTATATGCTATGTCCTGCTGTCGCTGTATTCAAAGATAACAGCCAAAAGAACCGTCCGGAATTCCCTCTGCCGACTGACAATCAGCAGCAACGGAAAATCGGTTACTCTTGACGGACTTCTGGACACAGGAAACACCCTTACAGAGCCCTTTTCGGGACTGCCTGTTGTGGTGGTGAGCGAAAGGGAAATATACCACCTGCTGCCTGAAGAAGTCAAAAGCTTTGACAGAAAAAATCCGCAGAGAGCAAAAAATATCCGCCTGATACCCTATGCCAGCGTAGGCGGAAGCGGACTGCTGACAGGCTTTATGCCTGACAGTGTAACGATTGAGCGAGAGGGAAGGGAGAGCAAGACAGAGAATGTGTATATTGCATTGACAGAAAGGGATTCAAGGGCTCCTGCACTGATAAATCCGGATATTTTCAACTGAGGAGAGAACGATGAATATTTTTTCAGAAACCGTACAGAGACTTAGAATACGTATTTACAGTCTGCTTTTCGGAGAACAGCAGATAGACTACATCAACGGAACGGAAACCCTGCCTCCGCCCCTTGAAAAGGAAGACGAGGCAAAGATTTTTTCAAGGATAGAGAATGGTGATGAAAGCGCAAGAGAGCCGCTGATAACCCATAATCTGCGCCTGGTAGTCTACATAGCGAGAAAATTCGAGAACAGTGGAGCAGGTCTTGAGGACCTTATATCAATCGGCACCATAGGGCTTATAAAGGCGGTCAATACCTTCTGCCCATCGCGGAATATCAAGCTTGCCACCTATGCTTCCCGATGTATTGAGAACGAGATTCTCATGTTTCTGCGAAAGAATACCCAGCTGAAAATGGAAATATCCATCGATGAACCGCTGAATGTTGACTGGGACGGAAATGAGCTGCTGCTTTCCGATATTCTCGGCTCTGACCCTGATCTGATAAGCAGGGATATGGAGACGGAATCCGAGCGGCTGCAGCTTCGGCGTGCAGTATCCTGCCTGGGAGACAGAGAACGCACAATAATGGCGATGCGGTTCGGACTGTTCGGAATGAAGCCGCACACCCAGAAGGAGGTTGCAGATATGCTTGACATATCGCAATCCTACATATCCCGTCTTGAAAAGAGGATAGTGGACAGATTGCGCACAGAACTGGAAAAAACAGGCTGATATTAATAAATTGTAAACAATGGGCATCTCCCGATGATAAAATATTGACAAATTCACACAGAAATAGGAAAATAATCAAGGCAAATTCCAAATTATTCGGGAGGCTGAAAAACTATGCTTAAGACAGTAAGCGATGTTCAGAATTTCTGCAAAGAAAATGACATCAGAATGATCGACTTTAAAATGATTGACCTTGACGGACGCTGGCGTCACCTTACAATCCCTGCAGAGAGATTTGATGATGACACCATAAAGTACGGCATTGGTTTTGACGGATCAAACTACGGTTATGCTGCAGTTGAAAAGAGCGACATGGTATTCATTCCCAATATCGAGACTGCACATATCGATCCTTTCGTTGAAATAAAGACCCTTACCATGATGGGTGATGTATGCTCCATCGGCAAGGACGAAAACAAGCCCTTCGATCAGTATCCCAGAAACGTTGCAAAGGCAGCTATGGCATATATGCGCAGCGAGGGTATTGCTGATGAGATGGTAATCGGACCTGAGTTTGAATTCCATCTTCTTGACAGCGTAAGCTATGAGACTGCGCCCAACAGCGTTTCCTACAGCGTTGATACTCAGCAGGCTGTATGGAATACCCGTTACGAGAGCAACGGCTATCAGGTACCCCTCAAGGGTGGCTATCATATTGCAGCACCTCAGGATATCACATACTCTCTCCGCTCCAAGATGTGCATGACCCTCAATGACTGGGGCGTTGATGTAAAGTACCATCACCACGAAGTAGGCGGACCCGGTCAGCTTGAGATCGAGGTTGAACTTGGCGATATGGTTGATATGGCTGACAAGACCATGATAATCAAGTATGTTATCAAGAACGAAGCAGTTGCAGCTGGCAAGACAGCAACCTTCATGCCGAAGCCCATTGCAGGCGAAGCAGGCAACGGTATGCATGTTCACATGCTTCTTCGCAAGGACGGAAAGCCCATATTCTATGATGAGAACGGTTACTCCGGTCTCTCAAAGGAAGCACATTGGTTCATCGGCGGACTTCTCAAGCACTGCCCCTCCATCTGTGCATTCACAAACCCCTCTACAAACTCCTTCAAGCGCCTTGTTCCCGGCTTTGAGGCACCTGTAACCATCGGCTATGCAACAAGCAACCGCAGTGCTGTCATCAGAATTCCCGCATATGCAAAGGCTCCCGAGGTCAAGCGCTTTGAGCTTCGCAACCCCGATGCAACCTGCAACCCCTACTATGCATACGCAGCAATCCTCATGGCAGGTCTCGACGGTATAAAGAATCAGATCGACCCCGAGGCAAACGGCTGGGGACCCTTTGACTTCAACCTTTACAAGCTGTCCCCCGAGGAGCAGAAGAAGATTCAGGGACTTCCCAAGACCCTTGACGAGGCTTTGGATGCTCTCGAAGCAGACCACGATTACCTCACCGCAGGCGGAGTATTCCCCGAGAAGCTTCTCGAAATCTGGGTTGCAAAGCGCCGCAAGGAAGCAGCAAAGGTCAACCAGATTCCCCACCCTGCAGAGTTCGGTCTCTATTACGATCTTTAATATTTCAAAGCGGGCATTGTGTAAGCAATGCCCGCTTTCGTATTCACATAAACAGTTGCATATTTCTGAGGTTTATGTTATACTATTAAACCGTAATCTGTTAAATTTTCAACGAAAGGAAGATTTCGTTGCACATCAAACGAATAATGGCGCTGCTTATTGCAGTGCTGGTGGTGTGTATGTCGGGCATTACCGTACTGGCAACGGAAGGCGAAGATGGTGAAACCACCACTACTACGACAACCACAACAACCACCACTACTACGACAACGACCACGACAACAACGACTACCACAACCACCACTACAGGTACTACCACCACAACCACCAAAGGCACGACAACTACAACAAAGGGAAGTACCACAACAACAAAGGGTTCGACCAAGAGCAGTACAAAGAGCACAACTACTACCACCACAACCACTGCATCAACATCCGCTCAGATTGCTCAGGGTCAGATTGCAGGCGGCTCGGTCACCTTCAAGGCATCAAACAGCAAGCGTGTGCCGGTAGGAAAGTCAACAACCCTGTATCTGGCAATCTCGGATATCAGCGGAAGCTACTCTACGGTTTTCACTGTTGACGATACAAGTGTTGTATCCATAGAGAAGATCAACAACCAGAGCGTAAAGGTTACAGGCATAAAGACAGGCACCGTTGTTATCACAGCGTATATTGAAGGCAGAACAGCCCAGTATACTCTTGCGGTAGGCGATGCGCCCATAACCCAGCCTACAAGCGCACCGACCAATCCCGGGGTATCTGCCGAGGAAGAAATTGAGGAAGATACAGAGTCAGAGTTTGAGCTTGACCTGTTCTCAACTCCTGAAAATGACCAGCTTGCTGAGTACATTGAAGAATCACAGCAGACCAGCGCAGGCGATATGCTTCTCGGCATAATCGGCTTTGCCGCCATCTTCGGCGGATTCGGCGTGGTTCTCTCTGTTATATTCAGAAACCGTTCTCCCAAGCTCAATCTGTATCCCGGCTCACGCCGCAGATTCAATACCGGCGGCACCGGAGGCGGAAAACGCAGAAAGCGTCTGCTGCCCGACCATTATTACAGAAGTAACGATAAATACTGAGGTGATTTAATTTGGCAACGCCTCCCGAACTGCTGCGCAATTTCTGTATCGTTGCGCATATTGACCACGGCAAGAGCACCCTTGCCGACCGAATTCTTGAAAAGACAAGCTCTGTCTCTGCAAGAGAGATGGAGAACCAGATACTTGACAGCATGGACCTTGAGCGCGAGCGCGGCATAACAATAAAGGCGCGCGCAGTCGCACTCAATTACACTGCCAAGGACGGAAAAACATATACATTCAATCTTATAGATACCCCGGGACACGTTGACTTCAATTATGAGGTCAGCCGTTCTCTTGCTGCCTGTGAGGGTGCAATACTGATTGTTGATGCATCCCAGGGCATCGAAGCTCAGACTCTTGCAAATACCTATCTTGCGGTGGATGCAGGTCTTGAAATCCTGCCTGTAATCAATAAGATTGACCTTGTATCTGCAGATCCCGACAGATGCATCCGCGAAATTGAGGATGTTATCGGTATACCTGCTGAGGATGCACCGCGTATTTCTGCAAAGTGCGGCATCAATATCGAGGATGTGCTGGAAAAGATTGTTGAAGTCATACCTCCTCCCGAGGTTGACAGGGATGCACCTCTCCAGGCTATGATATTTGACAGCTACTACGATTCCTACAGGGGCGTTATTGCCTATGTTAGGGTCAAGAGCGGCACTGTCAAGGTCGGCGATACCATCCGCATGATGAATACAGGAGCAGAGTTCCAGGTCGTAGAGTGCGGATTCCTGCGAGCAATGAGCCTTGACCCTGTGGGCGAGATAGCTGCAGGCGAAGTAGGATATATCGCTGCATCGATCAAAAGCGTAGGCGATGCGCGGGTAGGCGATACCATTACCCGTGTTGACCGCCCTGCATCAGAGTCTCTGCCCGGTTACCGTAAGGTCAATCCCATGGTATACTGCGGTGTTTACCCCGCAGACGGAGCAAAATATGAAAACCTCCGCGATGCTCTCGGAAAGCTTCAGCTCAATGATGCAGCACTGACCTTTGAGCCGGAGACTTCAATCGCTCTCGGATTTGGTTTCCGCTGCGGATTCCTCGGGCTTCTCCATATGGAGATAATACAGGAACGCCTTGACCGCGAATTTGACCTTGAGCTTATCACAACCGCTCCCAGCGTTATTTATAAGATATATAAAACCAACGGAGAATGTGTGGAGATAGATAACCCCACAAACTATCCTGACCCTGCGCTTATTGAGTATTCCGAAGAGCCTATCACCGATGCTCATATTTACACTCCCGCTGAGTTCGTAGGCAACATTATGGAGCTTGCCCAGGACAGACGAGGGGTTTTCAAGGGTATGACCTACATCACTCCCGATCGAGTGGATATGCACTATGAACTGCCCCTGAACGAGATAGTCTATGATTTCTTCGATGCAATAAAGAGCCGCTCAAAGCGCTATGCATCCTTTGACTATGAGCTCAAGGGCTATGTGCGCTCCAATCTTGTGAAGCTTGATATCATGCTCAACGGTGACATCGTTGACGCGCTGAGCTTTATAGTTCACGCTGACAAGGCATACCCCCGAGCAAGAACACTTGCTTCCAGACTTAAGGAAAATATCCCCCGTCAGATGTTCGAGGTGCCTATTCAGGCGGCAATCGGCGGCAAGATAATCGCCCGTGAAACCGTCAAGGCAATGCGCAAGGACGTTCTTGCAAAGTGCTACGGCGGTGACATTACCCGAAAGAAGAAGCTGCTTGAAAAGCAGAAAGAGGGTAAAAAGAAGATGCGCCAGCTGGGCTCTGTTTCCGTCCCCTTCGAAGCCTTCATGGCAGTCCTCAAGCTGGACGAAGAATAAAGAATTCCAAATGCGTGCGTTCCGCACGCATTTGTTTTTGGAAGGTGAACTTATGCAGCCTGTCGGAATCTACATTCATATTCCCTTCTGTGCATCAAAATGCCCTTATTGCGACTTTCATTCGGGCAGCGCATCAGAGGAAACAAAAAATGCCTATACAGATGCACTGATCCGCTCAATAGCAGAGTACAAAGAACGGAATATCTCTGTAAATACAGTATATTTCGGAGGCGGCACACCTCCGCTGCTGGGGACAGATAATCTGCAGCGGGTTCTGGATGCACTTCACAATACATTTGATATTTCGGAATCCTCCGAAATAACCATAGAAGCAAACCCTGCAGACTCTCTTTACGGCTTCTTTGCAGCCATGAAGTCTTCAGGTGCAAACCGCATATCAATGGGTCTGCAGTCAGGCTGCGACAATGAACTTGCACTGCTTGGAAGGCGCCATACCTCAGCAGACTGCGTAAAGGCGGTGAGTGATGCAAGAGCGGCGGGTTTTGACAATATCTCACTTGATCTTATGCTTGGAATCCCTTCTCAGACAGTACAGAGCCTTGAAAAAAGCATTGATTTTGTGACGCACCTCGAGCCGGAGCATATATCATCCTATCTTCTGAAGATTGAAGAGGGGACGCCTTTCTGGAAAAACACTCCGGAGATTCCCGATGATGATGAAAGTGCAGAGCTGTATGAGCGATGCGTTGCTCTTCTTGCAGAAAAAGGCTACAGACGCTATGAAATATCTAATTTTTCAAAAGCGGGCAGAGAAAGCAGACACAATCTCAAATACTGGAATGCGGAAGAATATATAGGGCTCGGAGCATCTGCGCACAGCTTTTTTGACGGCAGACGGTTCTATTATCCGCGCAGTACCGAGGACTTTATAAGAGGGATTGCGCCGGAAGATGACGGAGAAGGCGGCGGGGAAGAGGAGTATGCCATGCTCAGACTCCGCCTTGCAGAGGGAATAACGGAAGAAGGCTGGATGAGTCGTTTCGGCAGGAGTATTCCGGAATATATCCGAAAAAATGCACAGAGCCCACTGCTTTCAGAGTTTATTGTATCTGATGAGAAATCCATCCGACTAAAAAAACGCGGTTTTCTGCTTTCAAACAGCGTTATTTGTGAATTACTGACATAAATGTACACAGAGTTTTGTAGGAAATAATAATTATAATGTTGTAACTTTATTTTTTCGATTTGGTGTGATAAAATATATTAAAAATAATTAAGGAGCGAAACGCCAAAATGCAGAAAATAAGAATATTTTGCGATACTTCTTCAGATATTTCAAAAGAGCTTGCAAAAGAGCTTGATATAGAAATGTTCCCCATTCCCGTAACATGGGGCGATAAGAGCCTTGAAGACGGAGTGGATTATACATATGAGGAATTCTGGGATCTTCTCGACACCACAAAGGTCATGCCCAGCACCTCGCATATACCTCTTGATGCCACCTCCAAGGCATATCTCAAGGCTTATGAGGATGGATGTGAGGCGGTTATCCATGTAACCAACAACAGCAAGAACAGCGGTATGTTCAACACAGCAAATATAGCAAAGAAGTTCTTCTTTGAGGAGCATCCCGAAGCAGAGGGCAAGTTCCGCATTGAGCCTGTTGATTCCCATACTTTTACCCTTGCTTATGCACTGCCTGTTATCTACGGCGCAAGACTTCGCAACAACGGCGGTACTGTTGATGAAATCCTTGAGCTTATGGACGAAGTCGTTCACAGAGCTGAAATCTACATGGTAGTATATGATCTCAAGTTTGCACGCATCTCCGGCAGAATCAGCGCTGCATCGGCTATTGTCGGCGGCGCACTGGGCATCCGTCCTATCATGAGCATGATTCACGGCGAGACCTCAACTCTCGAAAAGCTTCGCGGAGACAGCAAGGTTGTTCCTGCACTTGTAAAGGCAGTCAAGGAGAACATGGATCCGAAATTCAACGAGTTCGTAGTTGTCCGCGGCAGACCCGAAGAGGAAGCAAAGCTTCTTGAGAAGGAAGTCGGCAAGGCAACAAAGATGAAGTCAATGGGTATCTTCAAGCTTGGCGCTGCTGTCGGCATCAATGTCGGACCCAAGGCAATGGCAGTAGTCATCCTCGGTAAGGACAGAAGAAAATAAGATTATAAACAGAAACCTCCGTGAGAAATGCTCACGGAGGTTTTATGCTGTTCATAATTATAACAGAAGTTCCAGAATATATGCCTCGCGAAGAAGAAAAGCAGTTTCAGCCCTGGAGCCGATTTCCATATCAATGTCGAATGCTGTCTTTATATCTGTCCACTCAAGCACATATCCAAGTTCTTTTTCCTTTTCGGTGAGGTTGGTTTCACAGACAAAGTCCTCAGCCTCGGCGAAATAATAGTAAGAATTCTGTTCAAAGATCTCATCCGAGCGGAACAGGCTTTTTCTTATTTCCCGAATCATTCCGAACTCACGGATCGTTTGTGGTATGATCTTAAGTCCGGTTTCTTCCAGAACCTCGCGGATAAGGGTGTCTGTATGAGTTTCGCCATCCTCCATGCCGCCGCCGGGGAATTTGTAAAAACCTTCCTTCAGGCTTTTGACAAGGGCGATTTTACCGTTGCGTATGATTATTGCGCGAACAGCATTGCGGGAATACTTTTTCCATGTTTCACAGTAATTTTTGCTGTCAAAGTCTTTAAGCAGCTTCATTCAGAGAAGCGCTCCTGCAACTACGAAGTAAACGAGCAGCGAGAAGGTATCGGTGACAGTGGTGACAAAAGGACTTGACATGATGGCAGGGTCAAAGCCGATCTTCTTGGAGACGATGGGCAGAACACAGCCGATTATCTTGGCAAAAACAACTGTAATAAACAGGGTCAGAGAAATAACGAAAGCGACCATAAGGGTTATTCTTTCATCACCGCAGATAAGGCGGTCAATAAGCATGATCTTTATGAAATTCGCAGCGGCAAGTGTAGCACCGCAAAGTGCGCCGACGCGGACTTCTTTCCAGAGGACGACAAAAATATCCGAAAAATCGACCTCGTCAAGGGAGAGACTTCTGATAATGGAAACCGCAGCCTGACTGCCGGTATTGCCGGCGGTATCCATCAGGACGGGAATGAATGCCGCAAGGAATATAGCTCCCGAAAGCATCGCGGAATTTGCATTGATAATAAGTCCGGTGAATGTCGCAGAGATAAGAAGAATAAGCAGCCAGGGAATTCTCTTCTTCCAGGTCTCAAAAACGCCTGTGCGCATGTAGGGTTTATCGGAAGGGGAGATAGCCGCCATTCTTTCTATGTCCTCGGTAGCCTCCTCGGTGATAACGTCGATAGCATCGTCAACAGTGACTATGCCGACCAGCCTTCCGCTGCCGTCAACAACAGGCATTGCGAGGAAGTCATATCGGCTGAGCTGATTTGCAACCTCTTCCTTGTCGTCGAGCGTGCGCACAGAGATAACGCTGGTCTCCATGATGTTTTCAATGGGAGTGTCGGATTCGTTGATAAGAAGGTCCTTGGCTGAAACGGTACCCTGAAGAACACGGTCATTGTCAGTGACGTAGCAGGTGTAGATAGTCTCTTTATCAACGCCCGTTCTGCGGATTCTGCGAATGGCATCGCGAACAGTCATGTCCTTTTTCAGATCAACGTACTCGGTGGTCATGATGCTTCCGGCGCTGTCCTTGGGGTATTTGAGCAGATCGTTGATGGAAGCGCGCATTTCGGGTGAAGCCTGACGGAGAATTCTCTTAACAACGTTTGCAGGCATCTCCTCGATCATGTCAACAGCATCGTCCAGATAAAGTTCATCGAGAACCTCCTTCAGCTCCGAGTCGCTGAAGGAACGTATAAGCTGCTCCTGAACCTCGCCGTCGAGGTAGACAAAAACCTCTGCGGCAGGCTCTTTGGGTAAAAGTCTGAAAGTAAGCAGTATCTGTGATAGTGAAAGCTCCTCGAAAAGCTCGCCGATATCAACAGGCTCCTCTTCTTCGAGAATCTTTCTCAGCGTGACGTACTTCTTCTCCTCGAGAAGCTTCTGCGTCAGCGCAAGCAGTTTTGTATCTTCCATGTCTGTTTCCTCCTTTGCTTTATGCATTGCTGCAGGTAGGAAGTGGTGACAGGAAGCCGCAGTCTAAGCGGATATTCCGGGCAAGCGACAGGGTACGCAAAAAGCATACCGTGTTCGTGGAGGCTCAGGTTCCGCGTTTATACTGCCGGGCTTCCCTGAGCAACTACTTCCTGCGTCCATATCATTCACCTCGTCTTGTTTGTTTATTTACCCGAACACTAATAACCCGGGCATCTCTATAATTATATCACAATATTTTTGCACAGGCTACAAAAATTCATAAAAAATTCTGACATTTTTTCATCGTTTAAAAAATGTCAGGGTACTTGAAGTTTGCACAAAATATGATAAAATGTAAATGTTATAAATACATAGGAGGCAGATTTAATTGGCACTTACCGTTTCCGACATCACTGCAATTGACAGCGATGGAATAACTTATGTAAATGAAGATGGACAGCGCAGAAAGCTCCTTTTCAACAGCTGTCATCAGTACTGGGTACGTCAGGCAACCGAGAACCCCGATGCATTCCTCACCTGGGACGGATATCCCGTTCCTCCCAACGAGCCCGGCAATGAGAATGTTGTAGGCAGACACAACAATAGTGCAGAAGTTCCTTATTATGATTTCTTCTACGATGTTCATGTAAGATTCTACATGGAGCAGAAGCATGGACTTTTCCACAGCATGGAGAAGAACCGTCAGGCATTCCTTGCTGTAGAGCAGCAGATCAATGCTTTCGGCTGGAAGACCTACAACGCAGGCTAAAATTCAAAAGAAAAAGGAAGTCTCCGAGGGGAGACTTCCTTTTTTGTATAAGTAAAACCACGCGTTAGACGCGTGGTTCGGGAAAAATTATATAGATGAAGAAGAAATAAAAACTCCTTTTGCTAAAATAAAGGTGCGGTCTGCCAACTGCACAAAAAGCAAAAGGAGGACATTCAAATGGGATTGAATGACATCAACAGTTTATCACACACAAAATGGAATTGCAAATATCATATAGTATTTGCACCAAAATACAGAAGAAAGGTATTTTTTGGAGAAAAAAGAGCGGAGATAGGAAAGATACTGAGAACACTGTGTGAATGGAAAGGCGTTAAAATAGTTGAAGCAGAAGTATGCCCTGATCATATACACATGTTAGTGGAGATACCTCCCAAAATGTCGGTATCAAGTTTTATGGGATACTTAAAGGGTAAAAGCAGTACGATGCTGTATGAGCAATTCGGCGAATTGAAATATAAGTACCGTAGCCGAGAGTTTGGGTGCAAAGGATACTATGTCGATACGGTAGGAAAAAACGAAAGCCGAATTGCGGAGTATATCCAGAACCAGTTAAAGGAAGACCAGTTAGGCGAACAACTATCAATTCCTGGAGTAGATACATTTAAGAAACGCAAGTAAA
>JAZUPA010000202.1:0-2665 GCA_045604945.1 Acutalibacteraceae bacterium | reverse complement strand
TTCTCTGCTCTTCAAGACTGTTACCGTCTCGCTGCTGTGTCCGGCTTGATACTCGTGCGTAGCCATAAGTCATATATCATTTCCTTTCTTTTCAAAAGCTGAGCGTATGCATTGAATCAATTCTGCATCGTCGGTCATTGATTCAAGATAGGGGATGCATCGAGGAAGATTCCTGATTCGTATATTTGTTTCTACTGATAATCTCCATGCATTAACGCTTTTTCCTTGAGATTTAAGTTGCCTTGCTGCCCACACCACATACCGAGCCCAGTATTCCTCCTGGGACTCAGCGTATTTGCCGATTTCAGCACAGCATTTATTGGCGGAACGTAATTTGTAGATGGAGATGTTCAGCGCCTTTGCAACCTTATTGACGGTGATTTTTACAGGTCTGTCCTCATGAAGCAAAGATAATAATACCCCCTTGACCTTCGGTAAAAGCTCTTCATCAAGCGTGGATAGCTCAGTAACTTTGCGTTTTTTTATAGGCGTTGCGGAGAGTTTACTTCCGTTCTTTATATACAACCCTTCCCCGATGGGCTTGACCGTGTCGTAGGGAGCATTCATTATGGCGGCTATTTCAGGATAACTATACCCTTTGCTACGAAGCTCAAATACTCTTTCGTCAAATAGCTCGCTCTGGCTGTGCTTGGGGAGCTTCATTTCAACAAGACTTGATGGTGGTATATCTAAAAACATAGCGACCATACATACTTCGTAGGTGGAGTAGCGTTTATTCTGAAACAGGCATTGCAGCTGCCAGTCTGAGGAAAGAGGATTGTTCGGAAGTTCCTTATAGAAGCTCGAAAAGTCGGAGAACAACAGAGAGAAATTACGCTTAGCACCGCGCTTTGAAACATACTTTGTGTGTTCAAGCTTTGAGTGCAGAAAAGCACCGATGTCAGCTGGTGGATTCAAGTTGAGCGGTGAATGGAATACCTCAAGAACATATTGCGATAGCCTGAGTTCCATAGCGCCCACAGCAAAAACAGGTTCAACAGAAGTAATTGCACTGTCAGCCGAAACAAGAGATGGACTGTCAATGCTTGTTATGGGAACATGGCTATCAACCAAGCGACAGGAGTGGAGAGGGCAGATATCCACAAGTGGCAGCTGATGCGAGCGTTGCCAGTATGTTTCTCCGTAAAGTCGCAAATCATCCTCAGCACACAGAGGACAGAATCTGAGATAACGTAAGTCTCCGTTTTTGAGAGGAGTACGCTTTACGATGTTCTGCCATGTATTATCCCCTGCAAGCATTCCATTGTAGGCTGTAAGAAGACGATGTTTGGGGTAGAAGCGAGCAAAGTAGGGCAGGAGGGTGTGCTTTTCAACTATGTCAGCAAGAGAGGCCTGACGAGAGAGAAGTTCCGTAACCTCAGGAGAAAGCTTTGATATAAACTCAATGTTTGGTTTTACGTGCTTGTTTTCAAAGAGTATGTTGGCTGCATAGGTGTAGGCAGTGTAACCTGAGTGAGAGTAATAACGTGCCAATAAACTGTAAAGCAACTCATCAGGGTATAACGTAGGAAAGAAACCTATCATATACGCACCTCCGTGACAGGAAAGTGCTTTTTGAGAAGAGGTACAATATCGGTCTGAGCTGACTTTGCAACACCCGCCAGATATTCTATGCTGATGTCACTGTCGGATGGTTCTACAGTCTGTACCGCCATACTCGTCACCTTTTTGCAAATCTGTGTGGTTGCCGGAAGTGCTTGAAGTTTGGTTGTCTCGATATAATAATGCATCGTGCTACAACGCCTGTTGTAAGCTTCTCTCAATGACTCAAGATTTAATTCCTCGGTGCCGTTTAGAATTGCAATTTCCTGCGCATCACGGATAAGAGAAACCACAAGTGCCGCAATGCCTGCGCTGTGTTCATACAGCCATGAGACAATGGCAGGAGTCAGCTCGGTCTCATGTTTGGTGTACTGATAGGAAAAGAAGGTATAGCACAGCTTGCAGAAATCCTCATCAGGACTCATGCGGTAGTATTTAAGCCCCAGTGAACGCCGTGCCAATTGAACAGCCTGTTCGAGAAACTCTGACACATCGGGAGTGCCAACCATGCAGATAGAGATTCCGCTGTTGTTGATTAGCTGAGTCAGCATACTTACAAGATTTTTTCCGAACTTGTTGTTGACTACATTCTGAATCTCGTCTACCACAAGAAGTCCAATGTGGTTTAACGCAATCTGACTTACACTTCCGATAAGAACATCAATAGTAGCCTTTCTGCGAAGTGCGGTAGAATAGTAGTCAGTGCCGAGAAGCAAATCTGCCTTTCGCAGTATCTCAAAGAGCAGTCCCTTTGCAGAACAGTCGAAAGGACACTGAACTACCATGCATGGGATAACTTTCATATAAGGGTCATCCAACTCAATGAGACCATTCTGAGAAATGAGTTCGATTGTCTTGCTTACAGCAGTACTTTTTCCTACGCCCGACGTGCCTATAATAGTAAAACTGTCAGCGCCGCCGAGAACACTGCTGTTGTTAAGTTGCATTATTGCTTTGAAGTTTTCTGTTCGTTGAATGTAAGAAGCTTTACTGAGCTTCTTTGCCAGTGAGTGACGTGTGGCAAGATAGAGCTTGCTGTAAATTTCCAAGGTCATGGATGAAGGAATGTAAATATCAGAGAGCTGTTCCAATGCCAGAAGCC
>JAZUPA010000201.1:0-5532 GCA_045604945.1 Acutalibacteraceae bacterium | reverse complement strand
ATATACATAGCCCTTTTTCTTGACTATCTTCATTCCTTCGCCTTTTCTGGTGATGTTAAAGGATGTAAGAGTGGTGCTGGTACCTTCAATTATATCTACGACCTCAACATCGCAAGCCTTTGCGCACTTGTAAATAAAGGTGAAGCTGAAGTCTGTTTCGCCCTGCTCAAGAACAATGTAATCCTCAAGGGATACGCCTGTGAGCTTTGCAAGCTCCGCCTGAGTATAACCCTTTGCTTCGCGCAGGTCCTTGATTCTGCCTGCTACCTCTTTAAGATTGAAGTCCATTGATAATTTCTCCTTTCACTGCTGTTGAATTCAGAATACAGTCAACAATTGGAAAAAAACAAAAAAACAACTCGTCTCAATCATTGAGACGAGTTGTAAAACCCGCGGTACCACTCAATTTGCGAAATAAAATTCCGCCACCTTCAGGCTCTGTCAAGCCCTTTGCTTTTACGCAGCATTACGGAAGGAGTCTACTTACATTTCTGCTTTCGGTCCTCCGACTCGGAAGGGATAGGTCATAAGGAAGGTCTCAACATTGGCTCGCAGCACCCGCCAACTCTCTGAAGAATCAACATTCCGACCGTCTTCGTCGCAGTCGTTGTTTGTTTTCAATTGTTGAGCGCAGTATACACCCGCAAAAAGCATTTGTCAATAGTTTTGCTGAAAAATTTTTAGTGGTTTGAAGCGTTGAAGAGCGGCGATCAGGTATTGAAAAACGCCGAAGAAACTGCGTGTTTTAAACATAAAATCAACAGCGCCGCTCGTCGATTATATGAAATATTGACGAGAAACAGGTTGACAAAGCGAAACGAATATAATATAATCGACTTAGCATATCTTGTGTGGAGTGCTTAATATTTGTATGCATTAAGGAGAGAACATGATGAAAAGTTTTGACGAACTGCTTCAGCATTATGTAAACCTCGATTACGAAGAGCTTGTAGAGATCGGCACCAAGGCTCTTGCTGATGTAATGCCCATGTGCAAGAAGGTAGATACCGAGCATGACGGCGCACTTATGCTGTCCGGCATCCTTGTTTCCGCTATCGGCGCTGACGGAAATCTCTCTTATCTTGAGAGAAAGTTCCTCCGCGACCTTCTCAGAATCTCCGATGAGAATGTTGACACTCTCATTTCCCTCTACTGTGATGAGGTTGTAGAGCTGGTTGACAACTTTGTCGATAATCTCGGCACCGATGTCAAGGCCAGCACCCTTACCCTTGTAATCGCCGTTGCAGCATGCGATGAGACCATCTCCCGCTCTGAGACTGCATTTATCGCAAAGCTTCTTGCATAATAAACAGAAACCGTCAGCATACCGGGAAAGGGCGCCCTTTCCCGGTATGCTTTTGCATCTGCAATGACTTGAAAAAATCTTATTTTACCTGTTGACAACCTCGGGTTTTGTGGTATAATCGAACTCCTTTCGCTTTTTGGAGGGGCGAGGAGGTAAAGGTTCGTTTTTTGTTTGGATGTGTATGAAAGGTGGATGATTGTCAATGGCAGTAAGACCTGTATTTGTACCCCTGAAAAGAGCGCCCTATGTTCACTCGGTTGCCACTGAATTTGTCTGGAACGCAGGCTTGTCCGCAGCCCAGAAGAAGAAAAACGTGATAGCCCTTCACGAGGCTTTTGAAAAGAGCTTCCCGGGTAAAAGGATTCTTGAGATATCATCAAAATCCCAGCTGGAGCTTGGCGTTTCCCTCAGCGCCTTCAATCTTGAAAAGTATGTACCCTCAATCGGTCGAAGCATACCTGTTGAGTGTGTTTATCAGGGAGGAAAGGTGTTTTCAAAGGGCGGTCCTTTTACCGATATGTATGAATTTACTGCGCGGGCAGCCAAAAAGGACCAGCGTCTGAAGGAGAGCGGAAAGCTCTGCGGTTTTTACTATGAGGGGGAGAGTTTGCCCCTTGAACCCATGTCAGCCTTCTATAACTGGCTGTACATAAACGCGCTGATTGAAAATCCTGAATTATCGGAGCGGCTGGCTGAGTTTGACGGCTTTACGGATATTGAGTTTGCCCCCGACAAGGGTGTTAGCTGTCAGGCGGCGGCAGCGGCGGTGTTTGTGTCACTGCGCAGTCTGGGGCTGCTTGAAGAGTGCCGCGATTTTGAATCCTTCCGCAGAATGACCGTGTAAGAATAAGAGAAAACGCTCGGGAAACCGGGCGTGTTTGCATTTCTTGACGGGAAAGCTCGGATAATGTACAATAATTAATACCTGAAAACCGCATTGCGGTACAAAACAAGGCAGGAGATATACAATGAGCTTTGACAGAGATAAATTCACAGAAGAATCCCTGAAGAGCGCAGAGGGGGAAGTATCCTTCCGCGCTTACAGGAATATTCCCTATGTAAAAAAGCCGAAAGCGCCGCATCTGCAGGTGCTTTGCATATTCATCCCTCAGGCATATACCGAGGGCGGCAGCATTAACGGATACACAAAGGACACAGCGCCGATATTTTTTCCAAACGCCATCGGCAGCTATTCCGAAAGCCTGCCCTGCGAGCCGATGGTGCGTGAGGACGGCACATTCAACACCGAAGCAAAGGCGCTTGAGCGCGGCTATGTGGTGATTTCCGCAGGGGCGCGGGGACGGCAGACTGTCACCGAGGGAGTATTTACAGGCAAAGCCCCTGCCTTTATAGTGGATATGAAGGCGGCAATTCGCTTTATCCGAAGCATCGGGGATAAAATCTGCGGCGATACGGACAGGATAATCTCAAACGGCACCAGCGCAGGGGGCGCGACCTCCGCCTTGCTTGGCGCATCGGGGGATGCATCGGAATATCTGCCCTGCCTTGAAGAGCTGGGTGCGGAAAACACAAGCGACAGGATATTTGCAGCATCCTGCTACTGCCCAATTACAAACCTTGAAAATGCCGACAGTGCATACGAATGGCAGTACGGTCACCTCAGTGAGCGGTATTGGTGGGACGGGCATGTTAAGTGCAGCGGGGAGCAGATGGAGTATTCCGCCGGATTAAAGAAGAGTTTTGAAGAGTATGTAAATTCACTGATGCCCATGGAAGCTCTGGAGGAATATATAAAATCAAAGCTTCTGGAATCTGCAGAAACAGCGGGAAATCTGCCCGAAAACTGCGGAATATCCCTTGAAAAAGGCACAGTTGACCTGAAAAAATACAGTGCATATATAACCCGTATGAAGCCCCCGGGAGCCTTTGATAATCCCGAAATGACCACTGTGGAAAACGAGCTTTTCGGCAGCGAGACTGCCGACAGGCGGCATTTTACGGCTTTTGCCTTTGAAAATGACACCGCAAACGGTGATTTGGCAGAGAAAGAAGCGGTGTATCTTGCAAACCCAATGAATTTTATCGAAAATGACGGCTGCGCACAGCACTGGCGGATTCGCCACGGAGCATCCGACAGGGATACATCCTTTGCCATATCCGCAATTCTTGAAAGAAAACTTACGGAAAGGGGCAGAAATGTGGATTATTTCCTTCCCTGGGGAATCCCTCACAGCGGAGATTATGACCTCCCTGAGCTGTTTTCGTGGATAGACAATTTATGCATAAAGGAGCTGACATATTGAAAGAGCTTGAAACTGAAAGACTTAAATTAAGATACATAACCGAAGATGATACACAGATGATATTCGAGAATTGGGCAAATGACCCCGAGGTTGCGAAATTCGTAACGTGGGATGCACATGAAAGCGTTGAAGTCACCCGAAATGTCATGAGTTTCTGGCTTGAAGACTACAGGAAGGACAACTGTTACAGATACGGCATTGAGCGGAAATCCGACGGCGCTCTGATGGGGATGATAGATGTAGTGGGCTATCATGACGGAAATCCTGTTATCGGCTACTGCTCGGGAAGAAAATTCTGGGGCAACGGCTATATGACCGAAGCTCTGCGAGCGGTCGTTTTGGAGCTTTTCTCCGAGGGCTATGAAACCATTGTGGTTGAGGCGGTGAAAGAAAACATCGGCAGCAACCGCGTTATTGAGAAGGCAGGCTTTGAATTTGTCGGAACACGGGAGGATACTCTCTCGGGAGCAGTCGTTACAATCAATTCCTATCGTATGAGCAGGTAACAGAAAAGGAGCAGATTTTAATCTGCTCCTTTTCACTCGGCTGTTATCGCGCGGTCAGTTCTTCTTTTTATGGCGTCTCCTGTAGTCTGCGAGCTTTATTTCGTCCTTGATTTCCAGATCCTTCTCACCCGAGAGGGATTCCAGATGATGGGTGAATTCGTGGAGAATGGTAGCGCGTATCACAGGGACAACGGCTTTCTCATCAAGGTCTCCGTAAATGCGCATGAAGGAGCCGTAGTAAAGCAGAATATGCCTGCCCATCATGCGGTTATATGTATATTCACCCATTACATAGAGGGGGTGCTCAGGAACGCTGTCCTCGTGATTCTTTACGCGGTCGACTATAACGATGCCGCCGTTGAGATGCTCAAAAAACTCCTCGGGAACGTCGGCAATAGCCTCCTCCGCCAGTGCTTCAAATCGGTCAAGGGTAATCATGTTATCCCTCCGCTGGATTTATTTGTGTATAGTATAGCAGATTGAAAAGGTGATGGAAAGGGGCTGGGAAGGAAAAAACGGCGCAGCCCGAAATATGGACCGCGCCGCAGCGCTATGCAATTTTACACTTCCATAATGGGGAGCTTCTTGAGAGCTCTTGCCTTCTTGATTTCCTTTATGCGGCTCTTGGTGATGCCTGTTGCAACGCACATATCCTCGCCTGTTGAAAGGTCCTTTACCCACAGCTCATAGCTGGTATCGGTAGCAAAAACGCCCTTGGGCTTGTTTGCCTTGATGTGCTTTGCGTAGACTTCAAGCTTAAGATCGACCTTTTCAAGGCTCTTCATCTCAGCCTTTGCCTCTTTGCCCTTGAGCTCAACGCCGTTTCCGCAGATGGGGCATTTCTTGAAATAGGTAATTTTTACGGGGAACAGGGGGATAAAGAAGATGTGAAGCCATCTGGAGACCTTTACAAATGCATCGGGGTATGCCTTGCTGCAGTTTTCGCACTGAGCCTTTTCGCCGAAATAGCCCATGTGCTTGGTGAAAACCTTTTCGCCGTAGAAAATTATCATATGTTTCAGAACCTTTCAGAAATATTTTGGTAACCGAAGAAATTATACCACATGTGAGGGAAAATGCAAGGATTGATGAAGATTATAATGGGGGTTGTTTGCACCTTTGCCCCCTGAAATGAAATATCCTTCGGTTATGAAATAAAAAACCTCATGTCCGCAGGCATTTCACGTTTTGCATCAGCAAAACATTTCACGCGCACAGCGTATTTCACAAATCCCGAAGGGATTTATTTCACTGAAAAAACCTCTTGTGTCTGCAGACAAGTCGGAGGCCAAGCGGTCTTAGGAAGACAATGTCATAAATCAACTCCTTGGCTCACAGAACGACATGGCTACGATCCGACTTGGCATTTCACGTTTTGCATCAGCAAAACATTTCACGCGCACAGCGTATTTCACAAATCCCGAAGGGATTTATTTCACTGAAAAAACCTCTTGTG
>JAZUPA010000200.1:0-12040 GCA_045604945.1 Acutalibacteraceae bacterium | reverse complement strand
TATGACATTGTCTTCCTAAGCCCGCTTGGCCTCCGACTTCCGTAACGGTGCGGCGGGGTCAGCATAAGCTTATCTTACAAACAGATAATATATATCCGTACCGCTCATCGCCTCAGCCATCTGGCGGTTGAATTCCTCCATGATTTCTGCCATCATCGCTCTGCCTGTGGGGGTGAAAACATAGAATGCGATCATTGCGCCCCAGAGGATGCACATGAGGATACATGCGGTGAGACCGACCTTTGCGGTTACATCGAACTTGTTGCTTCTGTATGCGGAAAGACCGACAAAGATACCGATAAAGGAGGGGATTCCGTAGCACCAGCCTGCAATGGAGAGGATTATTGAAATAATACCCATTGCGCTGGATTTTTCCACAGAGGTGGAATTCTTCTCATCAAAGCCGGGAGCCCAGCCTGTAGGGGGATTGGGATCGGGAGCGGCAGCTTCGGCTGCTTCGGGCTTTTCTTCCGCAGGCTCTTCGGGAGCTGCTTCGTACTCATTGAAATTCTTATATTCTTCAGACATAAAACTCAACCTCCGATATATAAATTATCATCCGAAATCATAATAGCATTAAAATCCGCGATAATCAACAGTGATTTGACGTCACACAGAAAAATCATCCCGCAAGAGAGCCTGTCCATTCTCCCCATGCCTCGGGCATGATACATTCCTCTGCAAAGGAAAGGCCGGAAAAATCAAAGCTCTCCCCTTCGCGCACCTTTCGGGCTACAAGAACAGTGCGGCAGTTGTCGAATTCATAGGAGCAGGTGGACATGGTGATTATGCTGTCGGTATCCGCAACCTCCACAATGTCCGAGGTATCGTACACAGAGCGCGCGCGGATATCCGCAACGTACTCTGCAAATTCCTCATCGCCTGAAAAGGAGCATTTCATGAAATCAAAGGAAGGCATGCCGTTCCTGCCGCCGTAGGCGTCTATCTTCATAACGGCAAAGATGACCCATCGGCTTTCATCGTACATGGAATCAAAGCGCACAATGTGGTTAGCCTTCAGAAATTCAGGGTCATCGTACTTTACGAGATTTGCAAACATAACGCCGCTCTTCATGTGATGGCCGTGGATAACGACATTACGGGAGATGTTGCCGTATTCAAAATCCACGCGGAAATCAAGATAGATAGCGCCGTTTCGGCTGGAGTCGCCCTTGTAGTCGTGGGTCAGGAACCAGTCGTTGTCATAGCCCTGCACAACGGGGTAATCGATAATGGTTCCCGGCACGGTTATCCAGCCCACCATATAGGGGTACTGCTCGAGCATGGGAAGGAAGGATACCAGCACGCCGTTTTCGTCCCTTTCGGGCTCTGTCTGCATTGCCGCTGCGTCACTTTCCGATATTTCGGATATATCGGTATCCGTCACTATGCTCTGAAATCCCACATTCCCCGAACAGGCGCTCAGCAAAAGCACTGCCGCCGCAAGAACGTATAAAACAAATCTTTTCACCCTTTATCCCCTTCCTTACAGAATCTCTTCGTACATCGTCCCCGACACCCCGTTGCATATTCTGTAGATGCCGTTATCATCGGTGGCGGTACTCATTCCCGTTGCGATTATCACAACGCCGTCGCCGCTTTCGGGGTCATAGCTTGCAAGGGCAACCGTTCCGTAGGCGTTGCCCGAATGATAGTAAAGATTTCTGCCGTATATTTCGTCCTTTCTCAGGACAAGGCACTGGGAAAAGCTTCCCGACGGGTCGCTTACCTCAAAGCAGGGTGTTTCCATTTCGGCAACAGAATCCGCCGAAAGAATCCGCTCCCCTTCATACTCTCCGTCATTTATCAGCATCACCAGCAGCTTTGCATAGTCCTCGGAGCTTATGTGAAGACCCCCGCAGAAAAAGCGGGAATTATCTCCCGGTGTATCGCTGAGGGAATATTCAAGGCTTTTGAGATAATCCTCCGACAAGCCGCCCTTGGAGGAATAAAGCACCGCATCGCTGACCCCTTCGGGGAGCGCCGCTGCTCCGTAGGCTGCATCTATTCCCATCGGCGCAAAAAACTTTTCCGATGCGTAAGTCTGCATGGTGCATCCTGCGGCGACCTCAAGGGTCGCACCGCCGACGCCGACGGCAAAATTATTGTATCTCCAGGCTTTTTCCGTGCCTGTCTTCTCCGAGGATACAAGGAACTTTTTCCTCTGCATCAGCTCTCGAAGCTCCTCTGCATCGGGATATTCGCTGAGGCTCTTTATGGATGAGGTGTGATTCATCACCGACCGCAGGGTCACATTCTCGCTGAGCCCTTCAACGCCCCAGTATGTGCCTATTCCCGCATCCAGGTCAATTACCCCCTCTTCCCTGAGCTTCAGGGCTTCCATGCCGAAAAGCAGCTTGGAAAGGGAGGCTGCGCGGATGGTTGTATCAACGGTCATTTCCCTGTTGTTTTCCGTATCCGCAAGTCCCCATGCGCAGGAGGTGCGTATCTGACCGTTGTCGATTATTGTCATCTGAGCCCCTACAGGCTTATATTTCTCCATCAGTCTGCAGAACTCAAGCTCTGCCAGCTCGCTGCTTACCCTGACCGCATCCGAGCGGATATATCCTCTGCCGCTCTCTGTGCTGACGGAATAATACAGTGCATCCGTAAAGGACACCGACAGAACGGGATATATTTCATCCCCTGAAACAAGGGCTGCGGTCTCGCTGTCGGCGGCGGGGGATACCCTCAGCTTCGGACTGTCCGCCGCCCGAAGGTACAGCTCCTCCGCAGGAACAAGGTCGGAATCGGAAAGGGAGCGGTTTACCCTCAGTGCATCATCGGGCGAAATATATCCGTCATAGCAGGCGTAGGAAACGCTGCCCTGAGCGGTATATTTTCCTATGTATGGTGAAAGCAGCCCGAAATTTTCAGAGGCCTCATCTGTAATCAGCAGATATTCCGCTGCATCCTGCTCAGACAGAGTACCCATAACAGGGGCGATATCGGAGCCTGACGCCAGCAGCATGGAAAGGTCTATCTCCTGCTCACAGCCCGGCATCAGGACAAAAGCCGAAACACAGAGAACAAAGATAAATAATCTTTTCACAGCAAAACCTCCGCAGAAATCAGTCTTCCTCTTTCTCTTCTTCCTTTTCCTTCATGTACTCCTCGTATTCCTCACCGCTCATGAAATGAACCACGTCCTCCTCCTTTTCGTCCACATAGTCGGAGGGCATTATTTCCTCAGTGACTATATCGGGGTGGAGAATATGGGCAAGGCGCCACACAAACTCTATCATATCGTAGCACTGGACATCCAGCAGGGAAACATCAAGACTGTAAAGCTGCTGGGTCTGCATTGCGGTGGTTTCAAGAAGCTCGCGCTTTGCATACATGGAGGAGTGTGCCGTAGGGGGACAGACGAGCACCGAGGGGTCAGCGTCCCGCAGGTCATCAAGGTCGAACTTGTTGTTCTTTCCGTCGGTGGCGGCGTTCATTCCTCCTGCCATCTCTATGAGCATCTCCGTAAGTGTATCACCTGTGGCGCACTGGGTTACATTATCATTGAGCACAACGCAGACATATACCTCCTCTTCGGAATATACAAGTCTTGCGATGTCATCAAGCTTCATAAGAAGCATGTCAACGGTATTCTTTCCCTTTGCCTTTCCCGTGGAGGCACCGCCGAATATCGTTCCTATATCCTCATAAAGGGATACAAGGGACGAGCGGCTGTCAGCCTTTTCGAGTATGATTATATCCGTTGCGGAAAGCTCATAGAGAATCTCATCGGGAGTTGTCTTATCGGTGATTATCAGGTCAGGCTCAAGAGCCTTTATTGCGCTGACAGAGGGACTTGCGGTGGTACCGCAGGCGGTAAGGGATGCCACCTGATAGTAATCGCAGTCGTAGGAGCGCCCCACTATCTGAGAGGAATAGCCTATTACGCAGGCGATTTCGATTACGTTGTTGGAAAGGCACACCACCCTCATGGGAGGTGCTTCAAGCTCCACACCTGCAACAGAAGCAGGCCAGTCAGCCCTGGAGGATGACGAAGATGAATTCGAACAGCCCGCAGGAATCAGGCAGGTAAAAACGGTAAAAACCGCAAGAACAAGGCATAATAATCTGCGTCTCACAGACACAGCCCCTTTCATAGGAAAGTATATATATTTATTATAATATTTTTTGTCATGCAGGTCAATGACCGCAGTATTAAATCTTGACCCGTCGGGGGTTATGTTGACAGAAAAGGTAAAAATTGATATAATTACCTCGGATGGATACATAAAATAATGACACAGGAGAAAAATATGAAAACTTTGAAAAAAACAACATTTGTATTTTCACTGATTCTTGTGCTTGCTGTGTTTTTCTGCGGCTTTGATGTTTCTGCCGCTCTCGCTCCCGGCTCTTCCGGCAGCAGCGTTGCAGAAATGCAGAAAAAGCTCATTGCCCTGGGATATCTTTCATCCTCCGCAGGGGGCAGTTACAATACCGCAACAAAGAACGCAGTGAAAACCTTTGAGACCCTCAACGGTCTGACCCCCGACGGCGTTGCTGACGATGAGATGCTCGAAAAGCTTGACAGCGTTTATAACGGCGCTGCAAGAATCACCGTCAACACCTCATCCCTCAATGTCAGAAAGGGTGCAGGCTCGAAGTATGCAAAGCTCGGTACTGTCAGAAGAGGCGCTTCATATGTGGTTATTACATCCGCAAAAAGCTCCGCAGGCGGCACCTGGTATAACTTCAGATACGGCACCAAAAGCGGCTGGGTCAGCGGAAATTATGTAAAATATACCGCTGCAGCTCCCGGCATCACCGCTGTGAAAAGAGCCACCATCACCGCCACCGCCCTTAATGTGCGCAGCGGTGCAGGCTCGAAATATTCCAAGATCACCACCCTGAGAAAGGGCGCTGTTGTGACTGTAACGGGCTCGAAGAAGGTATCGGGCATCACCTGGTACAGCTACAGTTCAAAGGGCAGAACTCTCTGGTTCAGCGGCAGCTACGCAAAAATCAGCTCCTATGTAGCCATAAAGGAAGGCTATACCGCCGCTGTCACCACTACCACCGCTGCACCGACCACGACAACGACAACGACTACCACCACGACAACGACAACTGCAGCAACCTCAGCGGAAACCTCGGCGTCCGCTTCCGAGACCTCCGCGGCAACCGAAGAAACCACCTCAGCAACTACTACAACCACAACCACTGCTGCACCGACCACTACAACAACTACAACCACTACCACCGCAGCAACCACCGCACCCACTGCCGCACCCGATGAGGAAGAGCCCAAGATCATGACAAGGGTTCAGTTTGCGACGGTAAATGCAAGCAGTCTCAATCTGCGCAAGGGCGCAGGTACCTCCTACGCAAAGGTTGCAGCCGCGGCAAAGGGTACAAAGTGCGCTGTTCTCGGCAGCAAGACCGTTTCGGGTGTAAAATGGTACAACATCCTCTACAACGGCAAGTCCGTCTGGGGCTGCGGCACCTATCTCACCATCAGCTCTAAAACCTCCGTTGTCCCCTGTGTTGATATGAGCTCCTATGTCACCGACACACCGAAGCACCTTTCAAGAACCGCCGTCATCAATGACGCGGCAGCTGTCCTCTATTCCGATGCAAACCCCGCCTCCACCCCTGTGCTTATCCTCCGCTCGGGTATTACCTACACCGTCTGCGGCAGCAAGGGCTACAAGGATGTCACATGGTACAAGCTCAACGTTGACGGCATAGAAGGATATATTTCCCGCCACAGCGTCACAATCACCAACAGCTATCTGCCTGTTGCAGACCGCGACTTCTCAGTGAAAACCCCTGTCATCTACCTCTCTCCCTCAAAGCAGGGCGGCAATCCCTATATCATCGGCAGCACCAGCGAAAAGGCTGAAATGGAAGCTCTGGCGGATGTTATTTACGAAAAGCTTCAGGCTTATGACTGCGTTGTTCATATCGCTCCCAAGACAATGGACCTTTATGACCGCGCACAGCACGCCTACAGTCTCGGCTCGGATATATACATCGCTATCCACTCCAACGCAACAGGAAGCTCCGCTGTTCATTACGGACCCAGCGCGTACTACTTCCCCGGCTGCGCACAGAGCAGACTTTATGCCCAGAGCATAGTAAGCAGTCTCAATAAGGTCGCTCCCAAGGGCGAAAATCTCAGCGTTCAGGTAATAAACGGCATGAACCTCGCAGGTGGCTTCGGCTATGCTGAGGTCCGCGACCCCGGAACCCTCGGCATGATAGGCGTTCTTGTGGAGACCGATTTCCACGATTACAAGCCCACTGCAACATGGCTTATCAACGAGAAGGATGTCATTGCCGATGCCTATGTTGAATCGCTGGTCAATGCATTCGGTCTCAGATTAAAGGGTGCTGACGAGCCCATACCCGAAACTCCCGTTGTCACGCCTTCTGACATTGTATCCCCCACCGATGCAGTCATTACCGACAGCGTTGTCAGCGGCAGCGATATTATTGTCAGCACGACCGATACAGTCAGCCCTTCCGATACGCTCAGCAATTCCGACGCTGCGTAAAACGGAGGTTCTTACAATGGACGAAAAATACTGGGAAGAAAGAAGCGGCGGACTGTGGCTTCAGAACCCTTTCAGAGAGACCTTTGTAAAAAGAGAAGGCGCGCTTGACGAATCTGCCCTTGACGAATTCATAAAAGAGCAGAAGTTCAGATTTCCTGACGCCTATATTGAATTTCTGAAAAAGCACAACGGAATGGAAGTGGACAAAAGGTTCACTTTCCATAACGGCAACGGCACAGAGGTCACCACTACTGTACCGCTCGTGCTTCCCTTCGGGCAGGCACTGGAGCTGTTCAGATATTTGCAGGATTCAAAAATAACTGGAAAAACCTATTTCCCCATTGCATTGACCCCGACCAAATTCCATCTTTTCCTGATTAAGGCAAAGGGCAAGGATGCAGGAAAGGTCTTTGAATACGACGGCTTGATGAGGGAAACGCCCCTCGCATTTGAAAGCATCGAAGCCTTTTTCCGCGTGCTTGGAATATTATGAATACCAAAAAGACCGCAGAGAATATTTCTCTGCGGTCTTCTGTATTGCACCTCAATCTGTTGAGATGCAGGTTACTTTCTGCTCAGTCTCTCAGCAGTGGCTATAAGTAAACCAAGGTCTTCCTCGGACATATTTCTGCTCAGCTCATAAAGTCTCTGAACAAGCTGAGGTTCTTCTGTTTCGCAGTCAAAAAACTCCTTCGGCGTAACCCCAAGATATTCGCATATATACAGAAATTCGCTCAGTGACGGAGCTGCTCTTCCCGATGAAATGCTCTGCATGTAGCTCTTACTGTGACCCAGGTCAAGACTCATTTTATATTCAGATATGTTCAGCTTTGTTCTAAGCTCAGAAATTCGGTTTCTGACAAACTGCAAATCCATCGTATATACACCTCACATCGGTCAGTGTATACTAATATGCGCGGTAATATTCACGATAAAATAATCGATTACAGTTGATTTGCACCGATTATAGCGGTGTAATTTGATTACTGTTAAGGCTAAAATTAGTAATCGCTGTAAGGGATGGTAAGTATGGAAAGCAACAACGAAAACACTGCTCCAAATGAAAACGGCATTTTCAGCAATCATATGCTCAGTAAAAAATACAGACGAAGCATGAACAGGATTTTCCGTGAGCAAATTGGCTCAAAAAAATACATCCCACATCCTGAGGCGGATAATTCATATGAGCGTTTTCGCAGCAGTATCATTCGTGCCATTCTTGTATTGGGAAAATTATTCAAGAAACACGAATGAGAAAGGCGAGCCTTCCGCTCGCCTGAGCTTGTCAAAAAAGTCCCCACCCTTGTCATGGGGAGGTATTATGCTGCGAATAATTGTCACGAAGCGACTGAGGGGTAGTCTAAAACCGCATAAATATGCGGTTTTATCTAATCTCTCCCTCCGTCAAAATCATGAATTTTGACACCTCCCTCGTCAGAGGGAGGCTTTAAAGAGGTTTTTTGACAGTCTGAGGCGAGCCTTCCGCTCGCCTTTCTCATTTATTACATTTTTCGAATAATCATGATATTTTTCGGGAACACTTCCACCATTCGGAGGTGTTCTCTTTTGCGTTTTAAACCCAAAACCATCCTTTTCGGAGCGGCGGCAGGCTTTGTTAACGGACTTCTCGGCTCGGGGGGCGGCATGATTGCCGTGCCTGCCCTGCGCTCTCAGGGGCTTGGACCCCAAAAAGCCCACGCTACTTCCATTGCCGTAATCTCCCCCATGTGCCTGCTCAGCGCTGCCATTTACCTCTTCCGCGGCGATGTCAGCATCACTGACGCTCTGCCCTATCTTCCCGCAGGTGCTCTGGGCGCTTTTATCGGCGCAAAACTTCTGCCGAAAATATCCGATACCCTCCTGCGCAGGCTCTTCGGAGCCTTTGCGGTGTGGGCAGGGCTGAGGATGCTGCTGCGATGACAGAGCTGCTTATCTGCTGCATCGCAGGGCTGCTGTCGGGAGCTATAGGCGCGCTGGGGCTTGGGGGCGGCGGAGTGCTGATAATCTATCTCACCCTCTTTGCCGCACTCCCTCAGACCGCGGCTCAGGGGATAAACCTGCTGTTCTTTCTGCCCTGCGCCGCAGTTGCTCTTTACTTTCACTCCAAAGCAAAGCTCATAGAATGGCGGTACGCTCTGCCCATGTCCCTGGCAGGCTTTGGAGGTGCTGTTCTCGGCTGTCTGCTGGCAGGGTACATCGGGGGAGAGTGGCTTTCTAAAATCTTCGGAGGATATATCCTATGCATCGGACTTTTCGAGCTTTTCCGCCGAAAAAAGGAGTAATATGTTATTTTTCTTCTGAGCCTGCGGATGCCTTGACTATGGCGTCAATTGCACCTGAAAGGAAGCCTGCAATGGGGAAAAGGATCCAGGAAATATTCCATGCATGGCCGAGGAAGCTCCACAGGAAGTAGGCTATGAGGGTCAGCATCCAGAGGCAGGAGGTGATTGCTTCTCCGATTCTGCCTGCCTTTGTGTGCTTTATTGCCTTGTCGTCATCATCATCGTCATCGTCATCATCTTCATCTTCATCCATGTTCAGAAGCTGCATATTGGAGCCATGTCTGATACCTGCCAGAATAAACAGCAGCACAGCAACAGCAATGCATGCAAGGAGAGCTGAAACAGATGCAGCTGCGGCAAAGTCATCGTTGACTGTGAATATGATTACCTGAACAACGCCTGCTGCAATAAACATAAAGCCTGATGCAATAAGCACCGCAAACTTCGGCAGGTAAGACTTATGAGCCTTTTCAATCTCGGCACGCTTTGCATCGGTCAGAACCAGCTTTTTGTCCTCGAACTTCTCATAGGAACTCATCTTTGTGCCGTTGATTATAAGAACTGCAATGCCGATGCCGATAAACGCAAGCAGCACACCTACAGGGATAGCCGCCGCAAAGCCCTCTGTGAGCATATCGCCTGCAAAACCGTTGTCAAACAGTGCATTGAGGAAGATAAGCGCTGCAGGTGCAAGTATCAGCAGCATAACGCCGATGCCGATGCCGACAGAGCTCTTTTTTCTGACGGAAAGGAACTCATCGACCTCCTTGTCGCTGAGAATTATCTCACGACGGCTCTTCTTTTCGGGGGTCTTTTCCTTCTGTTCGGTCTCTATTCCAAGCTCCCGTGTCAGCTCGTCGATATTGCCGAACTCAGAAATAACATGACCTACTGCCTCGTTTTCGCTTTTGCCCTCTTCCTTGAGAGCGTTGTACTTATCCTCCATCATTTCAAGCAGGTCGGTCTTTGCCCTCTCCACCTGCTCGGTCTTCGGCAGTGCCATAAACATATTGTCGATGTAAGTTCTGATTGTCTCCATTATACTCTCTCCTTGATGAATTTATTGATTACTTCCTTTGTCAGCTTCCATTCCTCGCATTTTTCCGAATAGTAGCTGTGTCCTGCATCGGTTATTCTGTAGTAGGTCCGCTTTTTGCCTCCCGACACATCGCCTCCTGAATAGGACTGGATATATCCGTTGCCCTCAAGACGGGTGAATGCCGAATACAGTGTTGTCTCCTTGATTACATACTTTCCTTCCGAAATCTCCGTTATCTTTTTGGATATTTCATAGCCGTAGGAGTCCCCCTCCTTCAGCAGGCACAGTATGATAGTGTCATTGTATCCGCGGATAACATCGCTGCTTATCAATCCCTTTACCTCCTTTCCTACGACTGTCGTACTACGTCTGTCGTAGTAACTGCATAATAGCACAACTACTACGACAGGTCAAGTAGTTTTTGAAAAATTTTTACAGAATTTTTTCAGAGGGTTTTATCAAAACAACTGTTCTTTTTTCTTGCCGTTTTCAATATATTGTGCTAAAATGTATAAGTTAAAGATCTGATCGGAGGAGACCGTAGATGAAGAATGTTCTGGTAACCGGCGGTGCAAGGGGTTTAGGTCGTGCCGTTTCGGAGTTTTTTGCAGCAAAGGGTGTGCGTGTTTTCTCCTGTGACATTCTGGATTTTGAATACTTTGCAGAGAATATCGTCCCCATAAAGATGGATGTGCGCTCTTCCGACAGCGTCCGCGAGGCTTTTGAAAGGGTCTCCGCTGAGACCGACAGGCTGGACGCGGTGATTAATTTTGCGGGCATCTACCGCATGGATTCATACGTCGAGATGGAGGAAGAGGATTTTAAAAAGATAATGGATATCAACCTCTTCGGTGTCTACAGGGTCAACAAGCAGTTTCTGCCCCTTCTGAGAAAGGGCGGTCGGGTAATTATCGCAACCAGCGAGCTTGCACCCCTTGACCCTCTGCCCTTCAACGGCATCTATTCCCTCTCAAAGGCTGCCCTTGACAACTACGCTCAGTCTCTTCGAATCGAGCTTGCGCTGCTGGATATTCCCGTTATCGTCATACGACCGGGCGCTTTTGCCACCGATATGATAGGTGCATCGGACACCTCCATGCGCGCACTGTGCGAGAAGACGGAGCTTTACAGGACAAACTCCGAAAAATTCAGGGGAATCATGGACAGCGTGACAGTCAGGGCTCTGCACCCTGTGAAGCTTGCAAAGCTCACCTGGAAAGCATTTTCGAGGAAGCATCCGAAATATGTATACACAAAGAATGCAAGCTTTCTTCTCAAGCTCTACAGCGCAATGCCCACGAGGATTCAGGTGTGGGCGATAAAGACGCTGATCAAGTGACAACTGCCTGTCAAAAGTTTCGTCCACCTTTTCAAAGGTGGTGGGATTCACAAGGGCAACGTCCTTGTGCCGTCCTCCGCAGAGGACGGAAAACCTCTTAACAAAAACCGCAGGAAAATAGCAAAAAACAGTCCGGTGGACTGTTTTGCGTAAGAAACCCTCGGCGGGGGGTTCTTATGTCATCTGAAAGATGACTTTTGAAAAACAGATTTAAGGACAGATATTATGAAATTACTTGCACTTGACGGCAACAGTATTATAAACCGCGCCTTTTACGGCATTCGTCCCCTTACCACAAAGGACGGACAGCCCACAAACGCCATCCACGGCTTTATGAGCATGCTGCTCAAAATGCTTGAGGATGTGGAGCCTGACGGGGTAGCCATAGCCTTTGACCTGAAAGCCCCCACCTTCCGCCACAAGGCGTATGAGGGCTACAAGGCGAAGCGCAAGGGCATGCCTGAGGAGCTGTTTCTCCAGATGCAGCCCCTTAAAGACCTGCTCTCAGCTCTCGGCTACAAGCTTCTGACCGCAGAGGGCTTTGAGGCTGACGATATTCTCGGCACTCTGGCTGCCCGATGCAGAGAAACGGGAAACACCTGCGTCATCGCAACAGGTGACCGCGACTCCTTCCAGCTTATCGGCGGCGGTGTAACGGTGCGCATGCTCTCGACCAAGGGCGGTCATCCCGAGGCTGTTACCTTTGACGAAAACGCCATTATGGAGACCTACGGCATTACCCCCAGACAGCTTATTGATATAAAAGCCATTCAGGGCGATACCTCCGACAATATTCCCGGCGTGCCGGGAATCGGCGAAAAGGGCGCAGGAGAGCTTATCAGGCGCTTCGGCTCTCTTGACGAGGTGTATAGGAATA
>JAZUPA010000199.1:0-7950 GCA_045604945.1 Acutalibacteraceae bacterium | reverse complement strand
TTGTTGACGTAACCGAGACTTGCCATAATAACGAGTGCAACTGCGGGGCCGACACCCTGAGCGAGCTTACGGAAGAAGGAGTGGAGCGAGTAAACAACGCCCTCTTCTCTCTTGCCGGTCTTCCACTCGTTGTAATCGATGGCGTCTGCCATGTGAGCCCAGGAAACGCAGGTGTAAACACCCATGCCAAGGCCGAAGACTACGAGAGAAGCCATGTAAAGGATAAGAGCGATGCCCTTGTTGGGAATCATCGGGAATACGAACATGAGAGCGCCGCCGACGATGGAAACAAATGCACCAACGAGGGAAGCTTCCTTCTTACCGAACTTCTTGACGATCTTGCTGATGAACGGCATGAAGAGGAACATCGGCAGGAAGCCGATCAGCTGAACTACACCGGAAAGCTGGGGCTGACCGAAGTAGATAGCGAACATGATGGAGGTAGCGGTAGCAGCAGACTGCATGCCAAGGAACATGCCCATTGCAGCGAGGGTAGCGCCGACAGCGGGACGGTTCTTCAGGAAGTTGCCGAAAGCCTTGAAAATGTTGAACTTTTCGCTTTCGTTTGTCTTGACTGCGTTTTCATCAACACGGATGGTGGTGTTCTTGATCATGAACAGGAAAGCGATGAAGCCGAGAACGCCCATGATAAGAGCAGCAAGGAATACTCTCTCACCAAGGAGGATCTGCATCTTGTCACCGGTAAGAGGATTCAGAACGTTGTCACCGATCTGATAAGGCTCTTTGGTGAGGGGGTTGATCAGATACTGATCTGCGGTAACGCCTTCAGGAATTTCAATTCCGCCGTTGGTAAGGAAATCAGTGGTTCCGTCAAATGTTACGTTCTTCCAGATGAGCATGGGGAGAACGATACCGGGGATCATGCCGCCGACCATGGAGCCGACAGAACGCCAGGTGGAAAGCTGAGCTCTCTCTGCGTTGTCCTCGGTGATGAGGGACAGCATGGAGCCGTAAGGAACGTTAGCAATTGTGTAGCAGGCATCCCAGATGATGTAACCGACAACAAAGAGGACAGCCTTGACAATAACATTAGCATTGGGGAAGGGGAGGAATACTGCAGCACCTGCAAACAGAAGTCCGCATGCACCGATCAGTATGTAGGTTCTGAACTTGCCGAGCTTGTACTTTTTCTTATCGTTATCGATAAGGGTACCGATCATGGGATCGTTTACTGCGTCCCAGATCTGAACTGCCAGCAGAAGGATGGAGAGGAGGCCTGTTTCCATCATCATGAAAACGAGCCAGAAGGTCTGAACTGTGCCCTTGAGAGCAAAGCTCATGTTACAGCCGAAGTCACCGGCTGCGTATGCGACCTTATCGCGCATACCGAACTTGCGGTAACCTTTGGCGTCAAGCTTAGGGGTCTTTACTTTCTTAGCCATTAGAAGATCTCCTTTCATGTTTGCTGTCACGAAAAACACACATGACAACTTATTATCTACATTATACTTTATTAAGAATTATTACAAAAGAGACAAAAGTGTCATAACTGTGACACTTTGATTTAGAAAAAATTTAGAATTCGTTGTGCAAGTTGCACATTTTGCGCGTTTAGGACTGGAAAAATATAGGTTTTGCGTTATAATATATATAATTGTAATTAAGGTGAGAAGATTATGTATAAAGAATGTAAAACAACTCAGTCAGCCAACAGGCAGCGTGGTATAGCAAAAACCCTCAGCGAAATGATGCTGACAAAGCCCTATGAAGAAATAAGCGTCAGTGAACTGTGCAAAAAGGCGGATATCCCACGCAAAAGCTTTTACAGGTACTTTGACACAAAGGAAGATACGCTTAATTTCCTTATTGATAAGGTAATGATTGAAGGTGGAGACTTCAATAACGGAATCAACCCCGCAGACAGGATTCTCGACAAGGAAATGCTTGAATCGCGTTTCAGGTACTTCAAGGAACACAGCAGCCTTATCGGAGCCATCGCAAATAATCAGCTGAGCCTGCTGGCAATACAGCGTATATGCCGCATGGTGGTAAACGATATGAACGAATTCGGCGTAAAGATATCAATTGAGGAAGAGATGAAAACCACAATGATCGTTTCGGTTGTTTTTGGCACAATAATGGCGTGGCATCATTCAGGGTATTCAACTCCATGCAGCGAAATGGCAGAAAAAACCTACGCAATCCTGACAAAGCCTCTGATTGAGGACGGAAAAGCTGTCTTCTGATGACACAACTGTCACACTTTATGTGTTTTTGGGTAATTGCGCGTATTCTCAGGATATATTATAATCAAAATGTAAAATACTAAAATCAGGAGGAATTTTAAAATGCGAAATGTACTTAATTTCAACAGCGGCTGGCTCTTCTCAAAGACTGCCGCAGAAGTTCCCTCAACCCTCCCCAAAAAGTGGGAAAAGGTAAATGTTCCCCACTGCTGGAATGCTGTTGACGGACAGGACGGCGGCGGAGATTATCATCGCGGTACCTGCTACTATGCAAAATCCTTTGATAAGAAAGTGCTTCCCGCAGGTGAGCAGATTTATCTTGAATTCCGCGGAACAAACTCTTCTGCCGATGTTTATCTCAACGGCACCGCACTGGGACATCATGACGGCGGTTACTCCACCTGGAGAGTCAACATTACCGATGCACTTTGCGATAAGAAGAATCTTCTCGTAGTTGCAGTTGACAACCAGAAGAACGATACCGTCTATCCTCAGGTAGCAGACTTTACCTTCTACGGCGGTATGTACAGAGATGTTAATATCATCGCCGTTCCCAAGGCACACTTTGATCTTGATTATTACGGAGCACCCGGAATAAAGGTCACTCCCGAAATCGACGGTGAAAACGCAAAGGTCGAGGTTGAGGTTTATCTTACCGGCGCAGAGGGCTGCACAGTAGCATATACCCTGTGCGATGCAGAGGGAAAGGTCGTTGCTGAGACCACAGGAGCTGAGACAAAGGTAACCCTCGATATCGAGAAGGTACATCTCTGGAACGGACGCAAGGATCCTTATCTCTACACCGCAGAAGCAAAGCTTCTTTTTGACGGCAAGGAAATCGATGCAGTTAAGACAAACTTCGGCTGCCGTACATTCAAGATCGACCCTGAAAAGGGCTTCTTCCTCAACGGCGAATCCTATCCTCTCCGCGGCGTATCCCGCCATCAGGACAGATGGGGTCTCGGTAATGCTCTTCTTCCCGAGCATCACGAAGAGGACATCGGATACATCCTTGAAATGGGTGCAAACACTATCCGTCTCGCACACTATCAGCATGATCAGTATTTCTACGATCTCTGCGACAAGTACGGTCTTGTAATCTGGGCTGAAATCCCCTATATTTCCGTTCATATGCCCACAGGCCGAGAGAACACCATCTCCCAGATGAAGGAGCTTGTTTCTCAGAACTACAACCATCCCAGTATTGTTGTATGGGGTCTCTCCAATGAGATCAGCATGCAGGGTTCAAGTGATGATCTTGTTGATAACCACAAGGTTCTCAACGATCTCGTACACGAGATGGACAAGACCCGTCTTACAACCATCGCAGTAGTTTCCATGTGTGATATCAATGATCCTTATATCCAGATTCCAGATGTCATTTCCTACAACCATTACTTCGGCTGGTATGGCGGAGACACATCCATGAACGGTCCCTGGATGGATAATTTCCATGAGAAGTATCCCAACATTCCCATCGGTATGAGTGAGTACGGCTGCGAGGCTCTCAACTGGCACACCTCCGATCCCAAGCAGGGCGACTACACCGAAGAGTATCAGGCATACTATCATGAGGAGCTTATTAAGCAGCTCTTCACCCGTCCCTATATCTGGGCTACCCATGTCTGGAACATGTACGACTTCGGCGCTGACGCAAGAAACGAAGGCGGCGAAAACGGACAGAACCATAAGGGTCTTATGACCTTCGACAGAAAGTATAAGAAGGATTCCTTCTATGCATATAAGGCATGGCTTTCAGATGAGCCTTTTGTACACCTTTGCGGCAAGAGATATGTTGACCGCGTTGAGGATGTTACAAAGATTACCGTATACTCAAACCTTCCCGAGGTTGAGCTGTTTGTAAACGGCAAGAGCATCGGCAAGAAGCAGAGCGACGAGCACTTCTTCTACTTCGATGTTCCCAACAAGGGCAAGAGCAAGCTCAAGGCAGTAGCAGGAGACTGCACCGACGAGAGCGTCATCAGGAAGGTCAAGAAGTTCAACATGAAGTATAAGCTTGTTGAAAAAGGTGCAATTCTTAACTGGTTTGATATCACCGAAGTTGAGGGCTATTACTCTGTCAACGATTCCATCGGCAGCATCATGAAGTCTGAAGAAGGCAAGCAGCTGTTTATGGATATGTTTGCTGAAATGTCCAAGGGAAGCGCAATGGTAGGCGACTTCAAGATGAGCAGCGGCATGATGAAGATGATGGGCGGATTCACAGTAATGCGCCTTATCAGCATGGCTGGCGCAGCAGATTTCAAGGTAACCAAGGAACAGGTTCTTGACCTCAATGCAAAGCTCAATAAGATCAAAAAGGTAAAATAAGTTTTTTCAGAAAGCCGCCGGGAAACCTCGGCGGCTTTGTTATACCCTGAGAGATTCTTCAACTTGATAAAACGCATATCGTGTGATAAACTGAAGAGGAAGGGAGAGATTATATTGAAAAAACTGATATCAGCAATCCTTCTTGCTTGCTGCGTGATAACAGGGTGTACAGCCTGCAAAAATGATTCGACGTCGTCAGGAGGCTACCGTCGGGTAGGAGCAGCCGAAGCGATGGAGATAATGAACAGTGAAGAAAACTATATAATTCTTGACGTACGCACATGGGAAGAGTATGAGAGCGGACATATTCCCGGTGCTGTCTGTATTCCCAATGAGACCATCGGTACAGAAGCCCCCTTGGGTCTGCCTGATAAGAATCAGCTGATACTTGTCTACTGCCGAAGCGGAAACCGCAGTAAGCAGGCTGCAGGAAAGCTTGCAGCAATGGGATATACAAACATTGTGGAATTCGGCGGAATAAACGGCTGGCATGGAGAGACAGTAAAAGGAGCAGAATAATGAAAATAACAGTTCTGGCTGAAAACACTGCCTGTGCGCCGCATTTTACCGCAGAACACGGACTCAGTCTGTATATTGAAACGGAGGATAATAAAATCCTTTTCGATATGGGTCAGAGCGAAGCGTTCATAAAAAATGCCGAAATACTGGGGATTGACCTGTCAGAAGCAGACTATGCCGTGCTGTCCCATGGGCATTATGACCATGGGGGAGGGCTGGAGGCGTTTCTGTCTGTAAACAGTACAGCGCCCGTATACCTGAGCAGGCATGCCTTTGGCGATTATTATTCAAGCAAATATATCGGTCTTAATAAAAATCTGAAAAACAATCCCAGACTGCAGTTTATCGGTGACTATTTCAGAATAAATGATAACTCTGAGCTGTATTCATGCAATGATATTGAGCTTGCGTATCCAAAAGTAGCCTTCGGGCTGACTGCAGAGCGTGACGGAAAGAGAACAGATGATGATTTTCGCCATGAGCAGTATCTCCTCATAGAGGAAAAGGGAAGAAAGATTCTTATCAGCGGCTGCTCGCACAAGGGAATACTGAACCTGGTTCATTTCTTTGAGCCGGATGTTGTAATAGGCGGCTTTCACTTTATGAAACTTGATGTCGGGTCAGAGGACAGGGCGAAGCTTAAGGATGCAGCGCAGATTCTCGGCGGCAGAAATACTGAATACTACACCTGTCACTGCACGGGGGAAGATCAGTATGACTGCCTTAAAGAGACAATGGAAAAACTTCATTATATTTCCTGCGGTTCAGTGCATTATATATAATTTCAGGTTGAATCTGCAGATGATATATGTTACAATCTTAAAAGTGTGAAAAAATTTTTTAATGCACCAACCATTCAGGGAGTGTGTGTGTTATGTTATTGTAGCCGCCGGAGCGGAACTGTTCAGACGCGGCTTGATAAAACAGAAATCATTAAATGAAAGAGGTATAAAAAATGAAGAAAATCGTAGCAATTCTCCTTGCTGTTCTCATGCTTGTTATGTGTACCGCATGCGGTGGCAAAGAAACCACCGGCGACAACAACAACGCAGTAGAAGAAGTTTATGATGCAAGCAAGGTTTATGACCTTCCCGAAGCTGCAGCAGCAGACAGCGAGAATCCTATCATTTACTTCTCCATGAGCAAGGGTGACTATGCAACAGGCGAGAGCAAGTACATGACTGCTTCCCTTAACGAAGTATCCGTAACTGATTTTGATTTCTCCGGCGAAGAGAGAAAGGTCGGTAAGTTCTCTGCAGAAGCACTCGACTTCATCACTGTTGAGTTTGAGAAGACTGCACTTGCATCTCTCAACGGACAGAGCGTCTACGAAGAGGGCGATGCATATTGCTCCCTGTACATTCAGTATGCTGACGGCACAATGATCTCTGCTGATTTCAGCGGTTCTATCCCCGAGGATTACACCAACGGTTATGCTGCAATGGAGAAGGCATTCGGCGTTCTTGCAGATGCACTTCCCAAGTATGTTGCACAGCCCTCTGTAGCAGGCGAGGTCAATGAGACCGAGTACAACGAGATGCTCAGCGTTCTCCTTGCTTCCGGCATCGAAGGCCTTGACGCATTCATGATCAGCAACATTGATAAGACCGATGCTGAGATATTCTGCTACACCGCAGGCCTTACCTCTGCTGAGGGTATCGCAAGCGGTACTGTCTGCCAGCCCATGATGATGACCACTCCTTATTCTCTTGTTATCGTAACCGTTGAGGACGCTGCAAATATTGAGGCAGTCCGTAACGATTTTACAAACAGCATTGATTGGATGAAGTGGGTATGCGTAGCTCCCACCAATGCACTTGTAGCACAGAAGGGCAACATGGTTCTCTGCCTCATGGCATCCGACACTCTTTACAACGGCACTGCAGATGCACTTGGTGCAGCAGGCTGGAGCGAAACTGTTGAGTTTGCAAACCCCAATCTCTGATAAATAAAGCAAAGCCCTGCCGATTATTCGGCAGGGCTTTTTGTATATGAGTCATTTCTGAGCGCCTTTTTGCGTTATGGCAAGTGTCAGTATATTCAGATGCTTCATAAAATGTAAAAGCAGACAGCGAAGGAGGTGCCTTGAATGACGTGAAAAGTAATATTAGGAATAATGATACCGCTTATAGGAACATCCCTGGGTGCAGGGTGCGTTCTATTTATGAAAAATCAGCTGTCAGCGAAAGTACACAGATTGCTGTCAGGCTTTGCTGCAGGAGTGATGGTGGCAGCATCGGTGTGGAGTTTGCTGCTGCCGTCGATAGATTATTCTTCACACATGGGTAAATGGGCATTTGTGCCTGCCACAGTGGGCTTTCTGCTGGGAATAGCATCGATGCAGCTTCTTGATTGCATTATTCCTTCGGTAAAGGAAGGCGGCAACAGCAGCAGAGCGATGCTTGTGCTGTCGGTGACGCTGCACAATATACCCGAGGGGATGGCGGTTGGGGTTGCCTACGCAGGCTGCCTGTCGGGGGATTCAGAGTATACCGTTGCAGCAGCTATGGTTTTGTCGCTGGGGATAGCCATACAAAATTTCCCTGAGGGCTCCATTATCTCACTGCCCCTGATGACAGAGGCGGGGATTAGCAGAAGAAAAGCGTTTATGGCAGGGGTTTTGTCAGGGGTGGTAGAACCAATAGGAGCACTTGCAACAATCCTTGCTGCAGGGATAATAGTACCCGTTCTTCCGTATTTTCTCAGCCTTGCAGCAGGCGCTATGTTCTATGTTGTTGTTGAAGAGCTGATTCCCTCAATGACCAATGGCAGTACCTCAAAAATGGGTACAGCAGCATTTACGGCAGGCTTTTGCATAATGATGATGCTGGATGTAGCGCTGGGATAGCATGAAAACCGCCTGCGGCAGTGAAGTCGGATCGTAGCCATGTCG
>JAZUPA010000198.1:0-7315 GCA_045604945.1 Acutalibacteraceae bacterium | reverse complement strand
AATCCCCCTGCCGTTTTCGGCAGGGGGCTCTCAAGCCAGGAATATAAAATGAAGGAATCGGTTATGCAATGCGTCGGGATTCTGCAATTAAGCTAACAAAAGTAAAATTCTTTCGCCTGCCTGAAAAACAGAAGTATCTCTCGACAATTTCATTCTAACGTTTCGCAACATACTTTGCAATCCGCTGATTGCACAATATACAACACTCTGTTTTGTCTGTTTTGGATAAAACAAAGCTGCACAAAGCCTGAAAAGGGCGGTATTTCCCGACTTTTGCGGGTGAAAATCCTCCAAAACATCAGAGCGGAAAAGAGAGAAAGCCACCTCCCTTACAAGCCCGAACAGAGGAAATTACTGTGGCTGTTTCATCAGTATAAACGATTAATAGTGCTGTTGGTTGTTGATTGTTCACAGTTACAGAAAGACTAAATATTTACCTGATTTGTTAAGTTTTATTAAGTTGATGCGAGGCGCAACGGAAAACTTCTGAAAAATGCGGCAGATTCTTCACAGCAAGTTATACATTATAATGGGAGAAATTTTGTTGTTTTGCTTATTGAAACAAAGAAGGTAATACTTTAAAATATAATATGTATAGGCGCACCTTTTAAATCCTGCGTCGGTGAGGATGGTATACCATGAGAGCTACAATCATAGAACGGATAAAAGAAAAAGGAGCCCACAGACTGCTTGCCCTGCTGCTTGTTTTTGTGCTGGCTCTGAATATTCTTGTCACTGCACTGCCTTTCGGTCGTTTCGACACCGCCAGTGCGGACACCATTGCAAGTGTCTGTATTATGACCCTTGACGTAAGATCGGGTAAGAGCGCATATCTGCGCCTTGCTCTCAGCGAGGCGCCTGTCATTCAGGATGAGCCCGAGGGTTCAAAAACTCTCACCGAGCTTTCCTTTGTCACCGTCACCAACGGTAAGATGAACGATATTTACTATGATCCCTTCGTTTATATGTCTTACTCCGATGGTGTTCTGGCATATAACATCTACAGCGAGGAAGATTCCATAATCAAGGTTTACTCAAAGGACCCCGAAATCGTAACAGGTGTTGTCCTTACATCCACCGTGAATCTTGAGACAGGAAACCCCGTTGAAAGCGGCGTGACCTCCATAAAGTTCAGCGATATGCCCTCTATTGAAAGCATCAATGTATCCGGGACCTCTGCACTCGGAGAGCTGCTGCTTTACAACCTTCCCAGGCTTTCCGCCGTGGATGCTTCCGACTGCTCCATTGAGAGAATAGCAGTGTCCGACACCGACACACTTAGAGAGTTCGACTGCTCAGGCAACAGACTTACCTATAACGATATCATAATCCCCACCGAGCAGCCCGCATCCTACAACTATGCAAGTCAGTCCGATTTTGCTGCTCCTGCCTGTGTCAGAGCAGGCGGAATCATTGATCTTTCCGACTGCTTCATCGCCATAAGCGACGGTACTCAGGTCAACGCAACGGAGTTTAAATGGTACCTCTCCGACGGAACCGAGGTCTCCGACAAGGTAACTCAGCCCAGCGGTGTGCGCGGTGAGTTTGTGATCGATGAAAGCCTTGCAGGCAAGAGAATGTACTGCGTGATGACCCATGCGACCTATCCCGGACTGCCCACACTGAAAACCACTGAGTTTGATGTTGTAAAGGATCTTCAGTTCTGCATCACCCCTGCCTACGGAATGGAGCTTTCCTTCTGCGTATCGGAAAGCGATGCAGAGATCGTGCTGAGCGACGGCTCAGCCGCCATTCCCACGATCGAATCCTGCTCCGACCATGTGAAACTTTCCGTAACACTGCCCGAATCCGCAAAGAATGACTATGTTGCGGTGCGCTCTCCCTATCCTGTCACCGAAATTTCAGTAAAGAGCGCAAACATCGAAGAGATTGACACCACCCTCTGCACCGAGCTTGAAAGCCTTGAGATTGATGGCGTTTCGGCAGCTCCTCTTTCCGAGCTCGACCTGTCTGCGAATACAAAGCTTGAAAATCTTACTGTTGTTTCCACAAAGATCAGAAATATCGACCTTTCGAACAATACAAGACTTAAAAATATTGACGTCAGCAACAACCTTCTGACCGATATAAAACTTCCCGCAGGCGTTGTCAGCTTCAAGGCTGACAACAACCAGAACCTTGCACGCCTTACTGCCCTTGACCGCTGCAGCGATACCCTGCAGCTTCTTTCCGCAAGCAAATGCGGTATAACCTATGCAGACCTTACTGATTTTGTCAGCCTCACTGACATCAATCTTTCTAATAATAGTATAAGCAACATTCTCATCCCATCCAACGACTACACCTCTGTCGACCTTTCCAATAATCTGCTCAATTTTGAAACACTGCCCTCATCGCCGCTGACCGCAGACGGCTGCGAGTATAAATACGACAATCAGATGACTATTGAGACATTCGGCCCCTATAACGTAGGCAGCACTGTTGATCTCGGCAACTATGTAAAATCCTCTGCGGAGGGCGACAGTGTTACGGGATGGCTTATCGGTGAATCAGGAGTCAGAGTCTCCGATTCCGACGGTATATTTACAATTCCCGATGAGTGCTCAGGTGACCGTATCCACTTTGAGTTTAAAAGCGAAAAGTTCCCCGGACTGACAATTTCCAGTGAATACGAAAATGTCAACGAGGTCATAACCTATACAAATGCTGCAATTATCGCAGATGGTGCCGGTCCCTTCAGCTTCTCCATCACCTCAACCAAGCCTGTCTCTGTCGACTGGGGCGACGGCACAAAGGTTGAATACACCCCTTCCGACGGCGATTACAGCAAGCCCATTGAGATTTCCGGCACTGCCGTGGCAGACAGCGAAGGACTTGCAAACATCAGCATCATCACCGCAGGGGAGGTAACAAGCCTTGACCTCAGCCGCGAAAGCGACGAAGTGAAGGCGCTTGCAATAAGCACCGAGCTCTGGGATGAGCTTGAGGAGCTTGACCTTTCGGGCAACGGTCTGGGAAATATCGATATTTCAAAGAACACAGCCCTCGAAAAGCTCGACCTTTCGGGCAACAGCTTCACCTTCGATACCCTGCCCGAATTTGATGGGGATTACAAGTACGATTCCCAGAGCGACATCAAGATAGACGAAACAGTCAATCCTGATGAAAAGGTTGACCTTTCCGATACGGGAGCAACCTCCTACAACTGGAAAAACACAGAAACAGGCAGCGCGATAAATCCCAAGACCTACAACAACGGAGTGTTCACCTTCGGTGACCTTTACGACGGAGTGAAAGCCGCCTGCACCATGACAAATCCCGCATTCCCCGACCTTACCCTCAAAACAACAACCACCACTCTCGCATCTTCCGATGCGGTGTTTGAAAAGCCCGTTGCAGTGCTTTATACCGAGCTTGCAGCAAACCAGAAGTTCTCACTGACTGTATCCTGCGATGAGAGGGTGTATATTGACTGGGGTAACGGCACACCCGTTTCCACCTCTGTGGGCGGAGTTGACAACGCAACCGTTGAAAAGGAGCTTACAGGCAAGGCTGTGAGAATCTACACCAACGGACATCTCACAATGCTCTCCGCAACGGATATGAAGATAACCTCGGCTGCACTTTCCAGTGCAACCGACCTTGAGATTCTTGACCTTTCAGGCAACAAGCTCAAGGAAATCGACCTTTCCAAGAATACAAAGCTCAGCAGACTTGACCTGTCGGATAACAACTTTATTTTCCCGACCCTCCCCGCAAAGTCAACTGCTGCAGACTATGACTATTCACCCCAGGCTCTCTACAAAATCCCCGAGATGAAGGCTTCAGGGACTACGGTCACTGACCTTGCAAAGCTGAAAACCACAGGGGCTACAATGGGATATATATGGTATAAGAAGAACAGCTCAGGGAATGACACCATGCTGAGTGTCCTCAATGATTATACCTCCCCCAACAGCGGCGAATTCGTATTCAAGGATTCGCTGGCAGGGGAGACCCTCTACTGCGTGGTTTCCAACAGCCAGTATCCCGACCTGCGCATAACCACCACCGAGATGTCCATTCTGGCAGGGGGCGACCTTGTCATGACCGACTCCACAGGTCTTGTATACGACATCAACTTCGCCGAGGGTACCACCTGCAAGGCTTCCGACGGCACAGTTATTCCCGCAGGGGACCTTATAAAGTCCACCACTTCCACCAAGCCCATGCTGACCTTCAGTGCAAAGAAGTTTACTGACTCCGCATATATCAGCTCAAGCGCGCTTTTTGCAAAGGTCAAGGCAAAGCTTTCAAGCTTTGATGCTTCCAGAAATATGCATTACATCTATGACCTGACACTTCTCGACAGCAAGGGTCAGGAGGTCTCCGCACTGGAGGGCTCTCTGACTGTTACCCTGAAGTATCCCGGCAATGCAATCGCATCAAAGTACAAGAGCTTTACCTTCTATATGTTCCATTATGTCACATCGGGAACAAAGGCAGGCACAATGGAGGAGATTCCCATCACTGCAAGCGCAGACGGACTTACATTCTCCGCAAACTCCTTCTCACCGTATATTCTGGTATACCAGCAGAAGACAGAATCCTCTGAAAATAACAACTCAGGCTCTTCCGGCGGCAACAACTCTTCGGGCGGCACAAATAATTCCGGCTCCTCGGGCAACAACTCGGGCAGCTCAGGAAAGGGCGAATCCTCACCTTCCACAGGCGATGATTCCGAAGAGAAAGTAATGACAGCCACCGTCATTTTCTGGGTCAGCATCGTAGTGATGGCTGCGGCAGCAGCGGCATCCATTGCGGCATTCAGAAGAAGAAAGAGCAGCAGATAGGTTTAGCAGAAAGCCGCTCCGCCGATTCGGCGGGGCGGCTTTTTCTGTTGCGCAGATCAGGTGCAAAAATTGCGCCAAAAATCGGCATTGTGCAATATAGATAAAATCACAACAAGTTAATCGTTTAATCTATAAAATTAGGCACTAAAAACCAGCGAGTTTGAGTTTGTAATACAAGTGTTATTTCTTGGCGAATTATCATGCTAAAGTGCCGTTTTTGGGTCAAAATCAGCCGAAAATGCGGCATTTTATCTCACTTGCGCAACAAAATTTTATCTAAAATACACAAACGAAAATTTTTGATTTGTGCAATCGGCGGATTGCACAGGCAGTTATGAAACGATATAATATAATCACTTAAAGTCCCTCAGGGGACAAAAATAAATCCGGGAAATCAAGGAGATGTATTTATGAAGAGATGTCTGGCATTAGTTCTTTCCCTCGTTCTCATTCTCACTGCCGCATGGATCCCCTCCGTCGGCACAAAGGTAGAGGCTGCTTCCTTTACCGACCTCAATCAGAGTCAGATCACAGCTGAAATGGGTCTTGGCTGGAACCTCGGCAACCAGCTTGAGGCAAACAGCAACGGCACACCCTCTGAGACAGCATGGGGAAACCCCACCATCACCTCCACAATTTTCAAGGCTGTAAAGAATGCAGGCTTTGACACCGTCCGTATTCCTGTTTCCTGGCTGAGCTACATCGGCAGCGGCTCTTCCTACACCATCAGCTCTTCCTGGATGGCAAGAGTCAAGGAAGTTGTCGACATGGCTATTGCAGCTGACCTTTATACTGTCATAAACGTTCACGGCGACGGCTACAGCTCCGTAACAGGCGGCTGGCTGCTCCCCGGCGCATCTGACCAGACTACAATCAAGGCAAAGTTCAAGGCTGTCTGGACCCAGATTGCTACCACTTTCAAGGATTATGACGAGCACCTCATCTTCGAGGGCATGAACGAAATCGGCGCAGACGCCAACTATGACTGGGAAACCGTCAACAACTACTACACCAACATCAATGACTACAACCAGATCTTCATCGATGCTGTCCGCGCAACAGGCGGCAACAACCAGAAGAGATGGCTCATCATCACAGGCTGGAACACCAACATTGACTACACCACCAACCAGTGGCTCAACTTCACTCTTCCCACCGACAGCTACAATTCTTCCCCCAGATACATGATCTCCGTTCACTACTACAGCCCCTGGGAATTCTGCGGCAACGAGAGCTATGACGTTGTCAACTGGGGTTCTTCCGCTACTTCTTCCGTTGCAACATGGGGCAACGAGGATTACATGATCGAGCAGATCGCACTCTGCTACGACAACTTCGTATCCAAGGGCTATCCCGTATTCGTCGGTGAGTTCGGCTGCATCGACAAGAGCAACTCTGCAATGCGCTGCTACTGGGCAGAGACCTTCGTAAAGCTCTGCAAGAACAACGGCTGCATCCCCGTATGGTGGGACAACGGCTGGAACGGCTCCTACGGCTTCGCTCTCTTTGACAGAAGCAACGGCAGCCAGACTCAGTCCGCTATCATCAGCGCTATGGTAAATGCAATGGGCAGCACCTCTTCCGGTACCACCACTACCACTACTACCCAGGCTCCCACTACCACCACCCAGTCCACTACTCAGGCAACTACAACCACTACCAAGGCAACTACCACTACTACTCAGTCCACCGGTTCCTCCTCCAATGCTGACAACTATGTCATCACCATCAACGGCACCTCTGCACTGAAGTATATCGTTGTCAACGGTTATCACCTTTCCGTTTCCGACGGCAGCGCAACCTATTGGGAAAATGCTGCTGTAAGCGGCGGTTCTGCTACCGTTTATGTACCCAAGGCAAACGCTTATTCCCTCACCATCGACTTCAAGTCCGAGCAGTGGGGTTCCGCAATCGCATCCTGGAGCGGCAATATCAATTCTGATATCACCCTGACCTTCAACGGTTCCAGTGTTTCCGCATCCACCGGCTCTGCAGGAACAACAACCACTACCAAGGCTACTACCACTACTACAAAGGCAACCACTACTACTACCAAGGCTACAACAACCACCACCAAGGCAACCACTACTACCACCAAGGCTACTACCACCACCACTAAGGCAACCACTACAACCACCAAGGCAACCACCACTACCACAAAAGCTACAACTACTACCACCCAGGCTTCCTCTTCCAACTCTGATAACTATGCTGTAACCATCAAGACCACCGGCAACGGCTCCAGCCTTGCTTACCTCATGATTAACGGTTATCATCTGTCCATCGCCGGCGGCGAGGGCACCTATTGGGAGAATGCAGCAGCCGGCAACGGTACTGTAGTTTACATTCCTAAGGCTCAGTCCTGGGGCATCACCATCGACTTCAAGACCAGCGAATGGGGCTCCTCCTCTGCTTCCTGGAGCGGCACTGTCACCTCTGACATTACCCTTACCTTCAACGGTTCTACCGTTTCCGCGTCCTGAGTCCTGAAGTCTTAACAATCATACTTCTTTCCGTTTCAT
>JAZUPA010000197.1:0-3194 GCA_045604945.1 Acutalibacteraceae bacterium | reverse complement strand
GACTTGGAATGTCAACGCGCTTGCCGTTGATCTGGAAATGACCGTGAACAACGAGCTGGCGAGCCTCAGCTCTGGAGGAAGCCCAACCAAGTCTGTAGACTATGTTGACGAGGCGGCTCTCAAGAATTCTGAGAAGGTTTTCACCGGTGATACCCTGCTTGCGGGTAGCCAGCTCATAATAGTGACGGAACTGGTTCTCCAGAACGCCGTAGTAGCGCTTGGTGAGCTCCTTAGCTCTGAGCTGGAGACCATATTCAGAAGTCTTCTTGCGGCCCTGGCCATGCTGACCGGGGACATAGTTTCTGCGCTCGATAGCGCACTTTTCAGTGTAGCAGCGATCGCCTTTGAGGAAGAGCTTTTTGCCCTCTCTACGGCAGAGTCTGCATACGGGGCCTGTATATCTTGCCATTTAAGGTTGCACCTCCGTAAATTTTTGACTAGACGCGGCGTCTCTTGGGGGGACGGCATCCATTGTGGGGAATCGGGGTAACGTCCTTGATCATTGTGACGTTAAGACCGACAGTCTGAAGTGCACGAATAGCAGCTTCACGTCCGGAACCGGGACCCTTGACGTATACTTTTACATTCTTAAGGCCGTGCTCCATAGCAGCCTTTGCAGCGGTCTCCGCAGCCGACTGTGCAGCGAACGGGGTGGACTTTCTGGAGCCTCTGAAGCCAAGTCCGCCTGCGCTTGCCCAGGAAAGAGCATTTCCCTGCTCGTCGGTGAGGGTTACGATAGTGTTGTTAAAGGTAGACTGGATGTGTGCTGCGCCGTTCTCAATGTTCTTGCGCTCACGGCGGCGGCGGACAACAGTCTTCTTAGTAGCTTGCTTTGCCATCTTGTGCTATCCCTCCTGCTTACTTCTTCTTGTTCGCAACGGTTCTCTTCGGACCCTTGCGAGTACGTGCGTTTGTCTTGGAACGCTGACCGCGAACGGGAAGTCCCTTGCGGTGGCGAAGTCCACGATAGCATCCGATGTCGATAAGTCTCTTGATATCGAAGCTTACGTTACGGCGAAGGTCACCCTCCACCAGGCAGTTATGGTCGATGTATTCACGCAGCTTGGAGATATCGTCCTCAGTGAGGTCACGAACTCTTGTGTCAGGGTTGACACCAGTTGCATTGATGATATCTGTGGCTGTCTTGCGGCCGATACCGTAGATATAGGTAAGGCCAATCTCTACCCTTTTATCTCTGGGCAGGTCAACGCCGGAAATACGGGCCATTAGTTTGACACCTCCAAATTAATTGCGCCTTAACCCTGGCGCTGCTTATGCTTGGGATTCTCGCAAATGACCATGATGCGGCCCTTGCGCTTGATAATCTTGCACTTTTCGCAGATTTTCTTTACAGAAGGTCTGACTTTCATTGTAAACCTACCTTTCCGATATGAGCGCAGTGCTCAATATCCGATGAAGTTTATTTTGTTCTCCATGTGATTCTTCCCTTGGTGAGATCATAGGGAGACATTTCTACTGTCACTTTGTCGCCCGGAAGGATGCGGATGTAGTTCATGCGCAGCTTGCCGGAAATGTGAGCTGTGATTTCCTTGCCATTGGGGAGCTGTACCGTGAACATTGCGTTGGGCAATGCATCTACTACTACGCCCTCAATTTCGATAACGTCCTCTTTTGACATTTTGCGAAGCCTCCTTTAGTTAGCATTTTCGCTGTCCGCACTCTGTATAATTATCATCATGCAGTGCGCGTCTGAGCAGTTTGTTTGTCTTTATGCTTTCTTCAGGAACACACCTGTCAAGCAGCTCAAGATGCTTGAAACTCTTGAGTTTAGGCCGCTCAAGGGGTCTTTGTTTTCCGTCTGCTATCAGCGCAAAGTTGTCTCTGACATCGATAACAGCGAAGCATCTGCCCTTGTCGCGCCCGGATAATGCCCTGACCCTGCATCCTCTTTTAAGCATCGTGTTCCCCTCCGATCCCTTTAGAAAATATCGGGAATCGTGAGGATCGCAGGTCCGTCGCTTGTTATGGCGACGGTATGCTCAAAATGAGCAGAGAGCTTTCCGTCGAGAGTTACGACGGTCCACTCATCATCGAGTATCTTTACCCGATGGGTTCCCTGGTTTATCATCGGCTCGATTGCCAATGTCATTCCGGGTTCAAGCCTTACGCCTCTGTGTGGCGTACCGAAATTCGGTACCTGAGGGTCTTCGTGCATACTTGCGCCTACTCCGTGGCCGGTGAAATCGCGTACCACCGAGTAACCGCGAGCTTCGGCACACCCCTGAACAGCCGATGCGATATCGCCTATTCTGTTTCCTGCAACCGCCTGCGCTATGCCAAGGTCAAGACACTCTTTTGTAGTGTCAAGCAAACGCTGTGCTTCGGGAGAAATATCACCGCACGCGAAGGTGTAGGTGGTATCTCCGCAATAGCCGTTGACAGCAGCAACAATATCAATACTGACTATGTCGCCCTGCTTCAAGACTATCTTGTTGCTGGGTATGCCATGGATAACCACGTTATTAACCGATATACAGGATGCTGCCGGATAACCTCCGTAACCGAGGCACGAGGGTACTGCACCCTGTGCCTCGATGTACTTTCGGGCAATAGTTTCCAGCTCCATGGTTGTTACACCAGGTTCAACGCCGCGCCCTGCCAGATGGACAGCGTTTGCCGCGATTCTGCCTGCTTCCTTCATAGAAAGGATCTGGCGGCTGGTCTTCTTGATTATCATAGGCTTAGTCCTCTAATGCAGCCAGTACAAGAGCAGTTGTTTCTTCAACTGTATCCTGTCCTTCGACTATCTTCAGCTTACCGGTCTTTTCGTAGTAAGCCTTGAGAGGCTCGGTCTGCTCGTGGTAAACCTTGAGTCTTTCAGCCACTGTATCGGGATGGTCATCCTTGCGCTGAATGAGGGCTCCGCCGCACTTGTCACAGCGACCTTCCTCATGGGGCTTTTTGTACTCCATGTGGTAAGAGCTGCCGCAAGCACCGCAGACACGGCGACCTGAAAGTCTGGACGCGATAGCCTCGTCTGCGACCTCTATATCGAGAACGCAGTCGATTGAGACGCCCATGTTATCGAGGGCCTCGGCCTGAGCAATGGTTCTGGGGAAGCCATCGAGAATAAACCCGTTTGCGCAGTCATCTTTTGCGATGCGCTCCTTGATTATTGCGATAACTACCTCATCGGGAACAAGAAGTCCGTTTTCGATGAACTCCTTTGCCTT
>JAZUPA010000196.1:0-14346 GCA_045604945.1 Acutalibacteraceae bacterium | reverse complement strand
CGATCCGACTTCTCGGGGATTTCTGTTCCTGGCAAAGGACTTGTCCATCAGTGCGCCCATCATCGGGTCGTTTATGAAGTCCCATACATTCCAGATAAGCAAAAGAATACCCAGCAGCGTGGTGTCAATGCGCAGCGCGTCGGTACAGTACATGGCAAAGGAACTGCCCATAAGTGCAAAGGTCATGCAGCCTCCTGCATCGCCAAGACCATAGCCGAATTTATGCTTCCATCGCAGTGTGCTTTTCGGTGCAGACATGATAAATTCTCCTTTGTGTTTTTTATATATACGCTTGTTTAATTTTAACATTTATAGAACGAAAAGTAAATCAAAATTATAAAAAATGAAATATAAAAATCGAATTCTGAGATGATATAATTAAACAGACTCGATTTACAAGACAGTGGAGAAGCCTGTAAGAGTATTAAATATATCAAAACAAGGAGGATGAGCATATGAGTAACATAAATGATTTCATAATTGAAAACGGCGTGTTGAAAGAGTATGTCGGCAATGATGAAGAAGTAATTATTCCCGAAGGGATTGTCAGAATCGGAGAAGGAGCATTTTACGGTCGTGAAGACATCGTGAGTGTGACTATACCTGATGGTGTGACGAGTATCGGTGAAAAGTCATTCTTTGGCTGCGTTTTGCTTACAGATATTACCATTCCTGACAGCGTAACTGAAATTGGCGACAGCGCATTCTGGGGCTGCGAGAGTTTAAACGTTGCCATCCCTGACAGTGTGATAACCATAGGGGAGGGAGCGTTTGGCTGTTGCGATGAACTTGCAGATGAAGACGGCTTTGTAATCATCCGCGGTGTTCTGTACTATTATAGTGGCGACAGCATTGACGTAGTAATTCCCGAAGGTGTTACAAGAATAGAAATCGAAGCGTTTGCGCTTCAGGAAGATCTTGAGAGTGTAGTGATTCCCGCCAGTGTGACTGATATCGGATGTAACGCATTCAGCAGTGAATGTGTCACCATTTGTGCGCCGAAAGGCAGCTGTGCCGAAGCCTACGCAAAAGAAAACAATATTCCATTTGCTGAAGAATAAAAGAAAACGCCGACAGATAAAAAAACTGTCGGCGTAATATATTTGTCAAAATTTACTTGAGCGTTTCAAATAGCTCGTTGACTAGCGTCTCTATACAGAGAGAAACAGATAGTGTTCTCTCTCAGAGCAGATACATTACGATAACTGGTAAGTGTAAAATTATTGAGTCAGATGGTTTTGATATATTTCCAGCATTTCTGTAGCAATCTGACCGTTTGAAAATTCCTCATAGGTTGCACCCTCACGCCGTCTGTCTTCACTCACCAGATAGAAGCTGAAGGGACCAAAGTAATCCCAGCCGCACCAGTTCAGCCCGTTGGCATTGGCGGCAGAAAGCAAATCATTCAGATATTGCAAGGTCATACCATAGTCAGCAGCAAAAATAACACCGAATTCCTGCAGCATAACGGCGACCCCGGTTTCCTTCGAAAATGCCGCATATTTTGCAAACCTGTCATTGATATACGAGGCATCTATCAGCTTGAACAGGATATCGCTCTCATCGGTAATAGTGCCATCTTCACTGATAATAATATGAGGATTGGGAATATATTCAATTCTTTTTCCTGCCGGCAGAGAATCGTGGTTTTGTTCAAACATATATTGCCTTTCTCCTGTACGGATAACCATTGCTTTCAGATTGAACCAAAAGATATCTCCGTCTGCCGAAAGCCGCAGAACAGAAGCGGCGTTTGGAAGAACGGCTTCAAATGTGTTATCGTAACCTCGATATTCTCCGCCGGTTCCTTCTTCCTCAATATAGGTGCAGCCATCTTCACCTACGGCATCATAATCATATTCGTTGGAGAATATCTCTTTTCCGTCCGCAGTAAGAGAAATAGTTCCGCCCAGATGAACCTGGTCTACAATGAATTCGATTTTTGTTCCGGCGGGGAAATTTCCCTCTATAACAAATTCAGCGGGACCCACATGCTGCGAAATGAAGCCTTTGCCGCTGAATACAGGATATCCGCCGCCGAAATCAAAATTATCATGTATGGTTGTGTGGGTCAGTGCAGTCGGTTCATAAAAGTGGAATGCCTGAGCAACCTGATCTTCAACAAGAGAGTACAGGGGTTCTTTTGCTGTGTCCATCATATCAACGAAGATAAGACGATCAGGGGTATAGGTGCGAATCCGCTTCATAGCCCTGCGCATAAGATCTACATATTGTGCCTCTGTAATACCATTCGGTTCGTTCATAAGATTGAAGGAAAGCAGATTACCGGGAACCTCTTTGTATCGCTCGGCAAGCATTTCCCAGAAGACGAGGAAAAGCTCCTGCTCCTCGGGATTCTCCCACATCGTATCGTAAGCACTTGTGTCATTTGTGAAAAAGCCAAAGCTGTTATGCACGTCAAGACATATATGGGTTTCAAATTCTGCACCCCAGGAAATCAGCTCATCAAGATTTACCAGCTTATCAAGATGCACCTTGTTGGGAACTTCAAGGTCAAAGAACAGTCGGGTATCCAGAGGAACACGGACAAAGTTGAATCCTAATTCCGATATTTTTTTCATGTCTTCGCGCCTGAACACCTGCGGCTCTCCATCGTATATGCATTCATACTGCTGCATATTCGGAATAGTAACTCCATTCCACTTCGGCAGATTATTCCATGCAGCCTCCGGAAGCTGTGAGGCAAGTTCCAATGTGCCGTCGGCCAGAACAGCAGTGCGTGCTTCTTTGTCGGATACATCTACCAGACGATTATAATCAATTGTGAGCTCAGTTGCAGATGACGGCTTTTCTTCAGAGTTGATGCAGCCGAACAGCAATCCGAGCATCATCACAGCACACATAAACAGGCATAATGATCGTTTCATATGCATTTCTCGCTTTCTTTGACAAACTGCCGAAAATATATATAATCAATATAGCATCTGCAAATGCGTACAGTCAACCGTTTCGCGTACAAAAAGCGGGTGACTGTTTTTTATTTAAAAGAAGGCTGCAGCAAGGAAACACGCCGACAGATTTTCATCTGTCGGCGTAACATTATGCAGTCATTTACTTGAGCATTTCATAAAGCTCGCTGACACGTTCCTCAGTGAGGCTTGCGGATTCTGTGCCAACGATAAACGGATATAAAGAGCCGCCCTCGAAACCTGCTCCTGCTGCTGCTATTGCTGTGTCTCTTTCTGCAATCCATGTAAGCTGATCGTTCTGGAGCTTTGAGTATTCATCTTCGGGCAGGCGGTTTTTCAGTTCATCAAGCAGATAGTTCATAGCGCCGTCCCAGAGTTCAGAAAGCTCCTCGGCCTTCATGTTCAGATCGAGTTGTGTCAGGGGATCATTCTCGAAGGATGTGTTGATTGCATCGGACTGTGCCTTGACGCCTGCAAGGTATTTATCAATTTCTTCGATGCTCAGGGTGTTGTTCTGCTCAGCTGCTGAATTCTCCGGCTTTGCGTTTGATAAGTCGGTTGTACAGCCGACGGTGAGAATAACGAGTGACAGCACAATTAACAGTACAATCTTTTTCATAACAAGTTACCTTCACTTTCTGTAGGTTTTATTTTGCGCATGATGTGTTTCCGTTTTCATCAAAAACATAGCATAGACACATAGCCATGTCAAGCCGAATCAAGGATAAAGAGGTTCGAATGAAAAGAAAAACGGTCGGAAATGCAATAACGGGTAAATCAGAAGGTCATGTGTGGAATCTGTTGAACTGAAGCAAATCCTGTAATATAATAAATGCAGTAAAGAAAAAGGAGAATAAAAATGAACGAGCAACAAAAAAAGCATACATATGTCCTATTGTAGTTGGCATTATCCTTATTCTGGCTGGACTGGTTATTCAAGTACCGGGCGCTGCGTTGACAACTTATGAGAGTATGGACGGAGAGTGGACTGACGACTATGTGTTCGACAATAAGTATTCTTCGATAGATGAGTATGTTGGCGGAGATGCTTACAATTACATTATTGGCGCATCTTTTGTTGCAGGAAAGACCAGTGGCGCAATGACCTCAAAAGCGATTTGTATCGTTGGAGGCGTAATATGTGTTTGCTTGGGGATAACTTTAAAGATGATGCAATCGGAGAAGGAAATCTCGCTTGTCACAAAACATGAGACAGAGACAGCCCCCACTAAAACGCAGAGCATCAATGAGATTATCTCATCGACAGAAAAACAATAGAATGTGCAGCGGCTGCCACGGTAAATTATTACTGTGACAGCCGTTTTGGGTTAATATCGGTGTTTCATAAAATGGATAAGAGAATAATTACAGCCCAAAGACCGGAATTGACCTTTTTAAATATAGATGCAGTAATTATTGCTTTATCAGCAAATCGGACAGGCTGTCACTTGACGGATTGATTTATATTAAGTCCCCGCATTTTAAGATACTGCCTGTAAATCGGATGCATTGTATTACCGGGACGATCAGGGAACATTGTCAGAGGAGCCTCCATTGCCGGAACCCACTGAGCGGAATCTACTTCGCCCGATAAAACAAAGTCTGATTTCTTTGCAAAGCCGATAAATCCGATCATAAGAAGATCCTTTTTACCGAACCAGTATGAACCTGCGTAATGAATACTCTCAAGATCTAGCCCAAGTTCTTCTTTGACCTCGCGCACGGCGGCAGTTTCTGCATTTTCTCCCGGAGTGATATAACCTGACACAAAGGTCGCGTGGTTGACTGACATATAGTTCTGACGCAGAAGAGCTATCTCGTTATATTCATTTGCGACAAGTATAATAACGCAGGATGAGAACGAGTCGAACCAGAATTTATCACACTGCGGGCAGAACGGCACATTTCCGTCATCGCCTGCTCTTTTTTCAACCAGTTTTTCGCCGCAAAAAGGGCAATATTTATAATGCATTGAACATCACCTGCCGAGTATTATTTTCTGTCTCGTGCAGCCAGCGCATCTGCTGCAAATTTTCCGCTTGCGGCGGCTGTTGGGAGACCTCCGTTGACGGCCACCCACTGACTGCCGATAAATACATTGTCAAGTCCCTTGAGGGTGTTTTTGGCGGTGAGCATCTTTGCGCCTGTTTTCTCAAAAAAGCTCATATATGCGCCTTTATATGCGCTGCACCATTTTGTGAAAGTCACAGGGGAATAGGTGCAAAGCTGTACAAGCTTCCCTTCAAGAAACGGATACTGTGCGATAATGCGTGCCTGGGTTTCATCGGCAATACGCTGTTTTTCGGCGTTGTATCTCTCGCGGTCTTTGTAAAGCTCCTGCCAGAAATCATAGTCCTTTTCATTTTGCAGAGTGTTGCACTGAATGACGCGGCGGTCAGAGGGGAAGAGCTCGCTGTCATAATCGTACATGCGAATCCCCATAAAAGATTTTTCCTGTGTGCCGATGCGAATGGGCTCGCAGGGGAATATCACCGAGCCTTCAATATCGTATTCGGCATCCCCTTTTATGCCGAAGGATACATGAAAGCCCGAAACAGCCTGATATTTGTCGGTTTCATCGTACATTCGGCACATGGCTTTGTCCATATATTTTCTGTCGATAAGCTTTCCGAATGTAACCGACAGGTCGCAGGCGCAGATGACGTAATCGCATGGCGCGACAGAGCCGTCAGAGAAGGTTACCGAAATCGCTCTGCCGTTTTTGATCTCAATACTTTCCGCACTCATGCCTGTATGAATAACACCGCCAAGGCTTTCATACCGCTCGACAATTCGTTTTATCATACCGACCGAGCCGCCCATAGGCAGTGCGCCGGTATTGCTTGTATAGAATCCGTATGACGAAATGAGGGTGACCGCCTTGTATGTGCTGTCAAAATACTGAGACATCATCGCTTTGACATAAGGGTTGCCGAAACGGTCAGCAAGATCTGAAATGCTGTCCTTGCCGTATTCGTTCATCATCTTTCCTGCGGCAGACATACTCATCCCAAAACGCATGTATTCAAACATATTCATTTCTGCAAGGGACTTTTCGCAGGGAACACGCACACTCTCAGCGTTCCTTACATTATCAAAGAATTTGTTTATCTCTTTTTTGTCCTCGGGTGCGAGAGTGAGAAACTCTGCCCTTGCCTTTTCAAGATCGCGCCAGAAGTGAAGCTTTACGCCGTCCATTTCAAGCATATAGAAACAGGGCTCATAGTAAAGCTCGGTATCCTCTGTCAGCGCGCCGATATTTTTCCATATTTTATTCAGGTCGTCCTCAGGACGGCAGCCTGTCAGCCAGTGAATGCAGTTGTCGATGTGATAACCCTGTCTGTTCCAGCCTGTGCATTCTCCGCCCATCATGGGGTTCTTTTCATAAATTTCAGTATCAAAGCCCTTCTGCTGAGCATAGATTCCTGCTGTAAGACCTGAAATTCCGCCGCCGATAATAATTACCTTTTTCATTTTGCACCTCTGATTATATCAATAATCCATTCTGCACGGGGGAGCTCTTTTTCACCTGACAGCATCTCGGGAGATATGGCGATCTCTTCCATAACACCCTGCACACTGCTCCAGAAAGCAAAGGAAAGGGCATAGGGGTCGCCCTCGCGAAAGTAACCGTACTGCTGACCGGCGGCAATTATCTCAGCCGACTGCTCGATCTGATTTACGCTCAGTGCAAGCTCTCTTATATGCTGCGGAATACCGTCGCTCCGCCTTGCCTGTGCCATCAGCACAAACATATAGAAAACCCAGGGCTGTTCCTTTGCGTAGCTGAACATCACATTCAGAAAGCCTGTGAAATAATCGAGGGGACTATTGAAATTCATATCCATGGGATAGTTTGTCCCCTCAACTCCCATGCGCACAAGCTCTTCGTAAAGCTGCTCCTTGGATTCAAAATAGTGAAACATAAGCCCGACGCTCATATCTGCCGCCTTTGCTATATCACCGATTTTCGTATCCGAATAACCTTTTTTCGCAAACAGCTCTAAAGCCTTGAATATAATAAGCTGTCTGCGCTGTTCTTTCTGCTCGTCTCTTGTAGGCATATTGCACCTCGTTGAATTAAAATTCATTGAATTTAAATTCAGTATATCGCTGCAAATTTGATCTGTCAAGCATACAGATGTAATGTAAAAATAAAAAGCAACAGTCAAAATATGGCAAAAAGGGCGATTTGATAATAAAACTCTTTATTTTTGATGATAGTGTGATAATATATAAACAAAGAGTTGAGAATGAAAAGAGGAAAGGGATTTATGAGTAAATCAAAAGAAAACAGAATCAGGAAACTCAAGAAAAAGCGCATATGGCCGTCTGTTCTGGGACTGATTATAATTCTTGTTGTATTCAGTATTATCATGGTGACAGCACTTGCTGCATCAGGAATGGATATTGTGCAGCGAAAGCTTATTGACAGCAGCAGGGACTCTGTAAATGTAGCAGAGCTTTTTGAAAATTACAGTTCGGATACAGACACCGAAATTCAACAGACAGTATTATCTTACATTGAGGTCCTGGAGGAAATTGAAGCGGTATCTGTAATTGATGCAGAGAAAAATCTGCTGTGGTCCAGTGATGGAAGGTCTCCTGTACCGGATGAATCCATAAGAATGGAACTGGTTGCGGGGGATGCAGAAGAAATCTGCTTTATCTTTGCAGATGATAAGGAACAGGTATTCACTGTTAATGAAGGAGAAATCGTTGTTAACGGGGGTTATCTGGAAGAGGCTTTCTCGCAATCAGACCTGAGTGCTGCGGAGCCTTTTGCCAATCTGAATATCTGGGTTGTTGTTCCGGTAAACGAGATGGAAGTGATGGTTCTTAACAACGTTTCAATATACATGCAGGATTTTATGATGATGGGAACCTGCGTCGGACTGTGCGCGTTGCTGATAGCAATTTTTGTAATGTACTATTTGATTTCCATTATCAGCATGGTGCTCAGTATGCGAAGGACATCAAAGGCAATGTATACTGATATGCTGACAGGCGGAGATAACTGGCTGTCCTTTATCAGAAAAGGAACAGGTAAGCTTCGCTGGAATGCTTTATGGAAAAGAAAGTATGCCATGGTCCATCTTGAGATGAGCAAATACCGCAGCTTCTGCACCTGCTTCGGTGTAAATAAAGGTCAGGAGCTTATTGAAAAGTTTTATGGTGTGCTTAAGAAAAAAATCACAGGCAGCGAAGTAATAGCTCATCAGGAGAATGCAGAGTTCGGTATGCTTCTGCGTTATACAGATGAGGCCCAGCTGGAAGCTCGCATTATGGAAATAGAGAATGCCCTGAGTGCGGCTCTGACGGAGATGAAAGCATATTTCAGAGTGGGCATATGCCTTGTTCAGCCCGGTGAGCGTGATGTTGAGCAGCTGCATAACAATGCAATGATCGCCTGTGAGATGCTTGGCGAAGAAGCGGAAAACAAGATCGCCTTCTTTGACGTGGAAATGAACAAGCAGAAGCTGTGGGAGCGCAAGGTAGAGGACGATATGGACCGTGCGCTTGCAAACAGAGAATTTCAGGTATATCTGCAGCCCAAGATCAGAACTTCGGAAGAAGAGCTGGGCGGCGCGGAAGCACTGGTTCGCTGGATACATCCCACAGAAGGCTTTATTCCCCCGAATCGATTTATCCCGATTTTTGAGAATAACGGCTTTATCCTGAAGCTCGATGATTATATGCTTGAAGAGATCGCCAGGGTTCAGGCTGGCTGGCTTGCAGAGGGACGCAAGCTTGTGCCGATATCCGTCAACGTATCCAGAGCTCATTTCACAAGAGAGGATCTGGCAGAGCATATATGTGCAATTGTGGATAAATACAATGTACCCCATAATGTAATTGAGCTGGAGCTTACTGAAAGTGCATTCTTTGACGATAAGAAGGTGCTGATAAACACAGTCAGGAAGCTGCGCGATGCGGGCTTCCAGGTATCGATGGACGACTTCGGCGCAGGTTATTCTTCTCTTAACTCCCTGAAAGAGCTTCAGATCGATGTTCTGAAGATAGATGCAAATTTCTTCCGCGGAGCAGATGCTGAAGAGCGAGGCATGCTTATAGTATCCGAGGTCATCGGTCTTGCGAAGAAGCTGAACATGAAAATAGTTGCAGAAGGTATTGAGAGCAAGGAGCAGGTAGACTTCCTCACAGAGCAGGAATGTGACCTTATCCAGGGCTATTTCTACGCAAAACCGATGCCGGTTGCAGAGTTTGCAGAGAAATACAATGGATAACCGATAGTCTGAAATACAGAATCAAAAGCAGAGATGATCCGTAAAAAATTCGGATTGTCTCTGTTTTTTTTATGCCTCTTGCATACCGATACAAAATATCGTATAATATATTCGGATAGTAATAATTGCTGTGAGAAAAATATATGCAAAATGTGCGAAATACGGGCATTTTGCAGACCGCAGTGCGCCGAAGGGCGGGATATTCATTTTTTGACAAAGAGGTATAAAATATGATATTTGACGCAAACAGACTTGAATGGACAAGAGAGCCTGAAAAGTACAGCATTTCCCCTGAACGTATCGAGATAACCACCGAGCCTCACACCGACCTGTGGCAGAGGACCTATTACCATTTCAGAAACGACAATGCCCCCGTGCTCCAGGTGGAAACAGAGGAGAAGTATTTCTCGTTTGTGGTAAAAACCGACTTTTCCGAAAGCGCACACCGCTTTGACCAGTGCGGAATAGTGATGTATCTCGACAGCGAAAACTGGCTGAAGGCATCGGTGGAATATGAAAACGAGAAGTTTCAGCACCTGGGCAGCGTTGTCACCAATCACGGCTATTCCGACTGGGCAACAACCGCCGTTTCTGCTGATGTAAATACCATGTGGTACAGATTCAGCCGAAGGGAAGATGACTATTGCATCGAATGTTCGGCTGACGGAAGTGATTTTACCCAGATGCGAGTCTGCCATATGTGGGAGGGAGCAGGAATAATCCGCTTCGGAATTTACGCCTGCAGCCCTGAAAATTCATCATTCAAAGCAGTGTTTACCGATATGCAGATAACCGGGTGCATGTGGAAAGCACACGACGGGCAGGCGCCTGACGAGGAATAACCATGACAGAGATAAAAAAGGGCATTTACCGTCATTACAAGGGCAATACCTACGAGGTGATAGGTGTTGCATCCCATTCCGAAACCCTCGAGCCGATGGTGGTCTACCGTGCGCTGTACGGCGAGCATGGGCTGTGGGTGCGCCCTGCGTCCATGTGGAATGAGGAGGTTGAAGTAAACGGAAAAAAGGTCAGAAGATTCGAATACACAGGAATGTAAAACGAAGGAATAACCTGTTGTAAAAGCGATGTGATTATGTTATAATAACAATATAATATAATATAAAAAACAAGGTATACGAGCGGCGATAAGAAGGAGATGATTTGCATGAAAAGCTCATTCGGAGGGTATATGGGAAGAGTGGCGCAGGTTGACCTGACCACCCGTGAGATAACCGAATACCCATGGAGCGACAAGGACAGAGAGCTGTACATAGGCGGAAAGATGATGGCGGCAAAGATTCTGTATGATAATCTGACAGGCAGTGAAGAAGCCTATTCGGAAGAGAATATGATAGTCATCACTACAGGACCGCTGACAGGCACGGGAGCGCCCAGCTCAAGCCGATTCAATCTGTCGACCCTTTCACCCCAGACGGGAATAATCGCATCCTCAAACTGCGGCGGCTCCTTTGGATACTATCTTAAAAAAGCAGGTTATGATGCTGTAATTATAAAAGGTAAGTGCAGTGAACACACTTGGCTTGAGATAAACGGTGAGGAGTTTATATTCCATAATGCCGATGACCTGTGGGGAACAAAGGTAACAGAGTGTCAGGAGAGCCTTGCGGAAAAACTTTCAGCGAGCAGAAAGAATGTCAGATTCGGCAACATCTGCATAGGTCCTGCAGGTGAAAACCTTGTGCGTTATTCCGCAGTGCTCAGCGGCGAGCGTGCCGCAGGCAGAGCGGGAATCGGTGCGGTGTTCGGCTGGAAGAATCTGAAAGCCGTTACAGCCTCGGGCAACTGCACAGTTCCCATATTCAACGAAGAGAAAAATCTCAAATGGAATAAGAAGTGGTTTTCCTATCTGCGCCGCCATCCCCTGACAGGCAATCAGCTGCCGAGGCTTGGCACTGCAGGGCTTGTAAGCTCAATGCAGGCAAGGAAAATTCTGTCCACTAAGAACTACACCTACGGTCAGTTTGAGGATTTCGAAAAGGTAAGCGGCGAGGTTCTGGCAGAGGAATACAATATTGTAAACAAGGGCTGCCTGACCTGCCCGATAAAGTGCGCCCGCACAGTTGAGGTTGACGGTCGAGCAGTCAAAGGACCCGAACTTGAAACTCTGGGACTTCTGGGCGGCGGCATACTCAATGCCGACCTTCCGTGTATTCTTCGCTGGAACAACGAGCTCGACGAGCTTGGAATGGATACCATATCCGCCTCCAGCACCCTTGCCTTTGCCATGGAAGCAAACGAGCAGGGACTGTGGGACAACGGGCTTAAATTCGGCAGTACGGATGAAATCTCAAAAATCTGGGAGGATATTGCCTACCGTCGTGGAATCGGAGACGAACTTGCGGAAGGCAGCAAGCGTCTTTCCGAAAAATACGGCGGCAAGGAATTTGCAATGCATGTAAAGGGTCTGGAGCTTGCAGCCTACGAGCCGAGACGTGCAGTAGGACAGGGACTTGGGTATGCGGTATCGAACCGCGGCGGCTGTCACCTTAACGGCGGTTATCTTGTTATCCTTGAGGGACTGGGACTTAATACCGATTCCCAGACCTACAAGTCAAAGGCTGATTTTACAATGCTTTTCCAGGATCTGATGGAGATGATTTCAGCAACGGGACAGTGTCTGTTCACTTCCTACGCATTCTTCCCGGGCTTCCTTATCACCCGACCCAACGGCGCCATTACAAAGGCTGCTAACTTCCTGCTGCCCCATATAGGCTGGATAGGCAGATTCATAAATAAATTCCCGACCCTTCTTGCACTGCATCTGCCCGTATTCCACCATACGAAGGCAATAAAATATGCAGTTGGAATGAAGATGAACTTCGGTAAATACATCCGCTGCGGCGAGCGCGGATATAATCTTGAAAGATGCATAAATGCACGTTTTGGCATCAGCGCAAAGGACGATGCACTGCCGAAGAGACTGACCGATGTGCCCCAGGACAAGAATGACCCGAAGACCAGAGTGCCGCTTGAAAAGATGAAGAAGAGATACTACAAGGCACGAGGCTGGGACAAAAACGGTATACCCACAAAGAGAACTCTTCGCAAACTGAAGATAAGCAAGTGAGGTGAGCAGGTATGGTAAAGGTAAAATTATTCGGACTTTTCCGGCTCGATACAGGACTTCGCGAGCTCGAAGCAGACGTAAAAACAGTTAAGGAGCTTTACGCCGTACTGCTCAGCGAGGCGAAGAAGGCAAAGCCCGATACAAAGGTAACCGCAAAGGATATTAACGGCTGCATTGTCATGATAAACGGCAAGGCAGGCAAAAAGAGCAGCAGACTTTCTGACGGAGACGAGGTATTGCTCATGTCTCCTGTCTGCGGCGGCTGAAAGGCGGTGTCAGAATGAAGAGCTACAGAATAACAGATGACTGTATCGGATGCACTCTGTGTGCAAAAAATTGCCCTGTGGGGGCGATATCAGGCAGCCTTAAAGAAAAGCATACAATCGACGAAAACCTCTGTGTCAGATGCGGACTTTGCGGAAAACTGTGCGCAAAGGGCGCGGTGCAGAATGAAAAGGGCGAGACTGTAGAAAAACTCCCTAAGGATAAATGGGAGAAGCCTTATGTAGACAAAAAGAGCTGCGCAGGCTGCTCGGTCTGCGTTGAAAACTGCCCGAAAAACTGCCTTGCGATAACAGAGCCGAAATTCCACGGAGATATAAGGACCGTGGCAGAGCTTGAGAGCGCAGAAGACTGCATCGGCTGCGGTCTTTGTGCAAAAAGCTGCCCCATAAACGCCATAACAATGGGAACAAAGCCCCCCGAAAGGGATTACAAGGAGGTAAAGACAATGAGCAGCAAGATATACTGCAGAGCATTTCAGGCGGTCATGAAGATAGGACATTATTTTATGGGCTACCGTATGCCCGAATACATAGACGGCCCCGGCAGCATAAGCAAAATGCCTGAGTTTATGAAGGCGAAGGGTGCAAACAATGTCCTTGTGGTGACCGATAACGGTCTTGTAAAGCTGGGACTTCCCAACGGAATGCTCAAGGCGATGGAAGAAGCAGGCATTAAATACACCGTATTCAGCGACATTCAGCCAAACCCCACAAGCGATGACGTTGAGAACGGCTTCAAGGTATATAAGGAAAATGGCTGCGAAGCTATCGTTGCATTCGGCGGCGGTGCTCCCATGGACTGTGCAAAGGCGATAGGTGCAAGAGTAGCACGTCCGAGAAAGAGCGTTGCACAGCTTCAGGGCATACTAAAGATACTCAAGAAGATACCGCTGTTCTTCGCGGTTCCAACAACCTCAGGTACGGGCTCAGAAACCACCGTTGCAGCGGTCATTACCGATGCTGCAACCCATCACAAGGCATCCATAAATGACCCCAACATTATTCCGAAATATGCAATTCTCGACCCCGAGCTGACCATCGGTCTGCCGCCCTTTGTAACTGCTACAACGGGTATGGACGCACTGTGCCATGCGGTTGAATCCTATACAAACCACACCTACTGCACCAAGGTTGAAAACGACCTTGCAAAGAAGGCAGTAAAGCTTATTTACGAAAATCTTCTCAAGGCATACAGGGACGGCAGCGATCTTGAGGCACGTCAGAATATGCAGCTTGCAGCGTTCTATGCAGGCCGTTCCTTCACACGCGGCTGCGTCGGGTATGTCCACGCTGTAGGACACACCCTCGGCGGACTTTACGGAGTGCCCCACGGTCTTGCAATGTCTATAATCCTGCCTCATGTAATGCGTCAGTTTGGCTCTGATGTCTACAAGAGACTTTCCGAGCTTGCGGACGTCTGCGGCATCGAGGGAGCAAACGAGGAAGAGAAGGCAATCAGGTTCATCGAGTGGATTGAGCAGCTCAAAAAGGATATGGCAATCCCTGCAGGTATCGATGTTATAAAGGAAGAGGATGTTCCTCAGATCATCAAATGGGCATCGAAGGAAGCAAATCCTCTCTATCCCGTACCTGTAATCTGGCAGGCAGAGGATTTCGGCAAGCTTATCGATACTCTGACCGCGGCAGCAAAAGAGGGTTGATTCCTTGCAGATAGTAAAAATACAGATAAGAAAGGGCAAGGGCGAGAGGGTCAATGCCCTCTCCGCCCGAGCTGACATAGAAAATGGTATCGAAGGCAGCATGCCGCCCAAAACCCCCGAAAGGCAGATAAG
>JAZUPA010000195.1:0-14698 GCA_045604945.1 Acutalibacteraceae bacterium | reverse complement strand
TCGGAACAGGCGATAACCCCTGACAAGGGGGATTGATACCTCAGGGATGAGGCTTTTGTTTTTAAGGTTTTCAAACACCTCATCCGAGTTTTGCTTTGCAAAACCCACCTTCCCCTCAAGGGGAAGGCTGTTTCAGGGGTGCGGGACGGTTTGGAGTAAGGTTTGTGATTTCGGGAGGGCGTGGAAGCCCTCCCCTACGGTTTGGGGTAAGACGGGATGCCGAAGGCGTCATCCCCTACGACAATCAATGCCTGGCTTCGATTATAAATCGGAACAGGTGATAACCCCTGACAAGGGGGATTGATACCTCAGGGATGAGGCTTTTGTTTTAAGCTTTTCAAACACCTCATCCGAGTTTTGCTTCGCAAAACCCACCTTCCCCTCAAGGGGAAGGCTGTTTTAAACGGGATGCCGAGGGCGTCATCCCCTACGACAATTAATGCCCGGCTTCGATTATAAATCGGAACAGGCGATAGCCCCTGACAAGGGGGATTCCAAAGGGGGAATGACAACAGGTCAGTGTGAGGCAGCGGGTAATCCATGCCGTAAGAAGCGGTAATTACGGGCGTATTGGTACACACGGCATGGATGGCGACCCATTTGGTCGTTGAATTGGGTGGTTCTAAGGAGGGGAAAGAATCGAAACTTTTCCCTCCTTAGTAATTTCTTTGGTTCGTTTCTTTGTTAGCAAAGAAATGATCAATAACATTCATATAGTGAATGTTATTCATTCAACAAAAGCAAAGGCAGACAACCGCAAGGGTTTGCGATTTCGGGAGGGCATGGAAGCCCTCCCCTACGGTTTGGGATGCGAAGCGGTATGTCGCAGAGCGCCATACCCTACGATTTTTCGCCTGTCGCAGGGGGCGGTGGTTTTCGACGCACCGCGCTGCAGGGGGGATTTTGCAGGCGGACAACCGCAAGGGTTTGCGATTTCGGGAGGGCATGGAAGCCCTCCCCTACGGTTTGGGATACGAAGCGGTATGTCGCAGAGCGCCATACCCTACGCTTTGGGTTGGATGGTGGGATGCCCTACGGTTTTATTCTGTATCCGCACAGAAAAACCGCCCGACACAGGGTCGGGCGGTAAAAATGGTCATTACATAAGGGACAGATAAAGTGCCTTGATCTCTTCAACAGAGGTATCTCTGGGGTTGCCGGGACGGCATGCATCAGCGAATGCAGATTCGGAAAGGAAGTCGACATCCTCAGCCTTGACTATATCCTTCAGGTCTGCAGGGATTCCGACATCTACGGAAAGCTGCTTTACTGCGTCGATCGCTGCCTTGCGTGCGGTTTCGATATCCATTGCAGCTGCGCCTTCAACACCCATTGCCACGGCGATATCCCTGTACTTCTCACCTGTTGCGGGAGCATTGTACTCCATAACGGTAGGAAGAATGATTGCGTTTGCAACACCGTGAGGTGTGTCATAAAGTGCGCCCAGAGGATGAGCCATGGAGTGTACGATGCCGAGACCGACATTGGAGAAGCCCATGCCTGCGATGTACTGACCGAGAGCCATGCCCAGTCTGCCCTCAGCTTCGTTGTTTACTGCTCCGCGAAGGCTCTTTGCGATGATCTCAATAGCCTTGATGTGGAACATATCGCTCATTTCCCATGCACCCTTGGTGATGTAGCCCTCGATTGCGTGGGTCAGTGCGTCCATACCTGTTGCTGCGGTAAGTCCCTTGGGCATGGTTGCCATCATATCGGGGTCAACAACTGCAACTACGGGGATATCGTGAACATCAACGCAGACCATCTTGCGGTTGCTCTCTTCGTCGGTGATGACGTAGTTGATGGTAACCTCTGCTGCGGTGCCTGCTGTGGTGGGTACTGCGATAATGGGTACGCAGGGCTTCTTTGTGGGGGCTACGCCCTCAAGGGATACAACATCCTCAAACTCGGGGTTTGTGATGATGATGCCGATTGCCTTTGCGGTATCGATGGAGGAGCCGCCGCCGACAGCTACGATGCAGTCTGCTCCTGATGCCTTGAACTCTGCAACGCCGTTCCTGACGTTTTCAACAGTGGGGTTTGCCTTGATGCCGTCATATACCGCATAAGGAATACCTGCGTTATCAAGAACATCGAGAACCTTCTTTGTAACGCCGAACTTTATAAGGTCAGGGTCAGAGCATACGAAGCATTTTGCAAAGCCCCGTGCCTTTACCTCTGCTGCGATTTCATTGACAGCGCCTGCGCCGTGGTAGCTGGTTTCGTTGAGAACAAATCTGTTTGCCATTTTATTGATCCTCCGTTTATTCTGATATAAGCATTATGCTTGTTAAAATTATAACACACTTTTTCCCGTGAATCAATATTTCTTATGTGTTTATTATATGTTTTTGCTTTGCATATGGAGATTTTGTATGTATAATGTAAGGTGAAAGTGTATTATTCTAAGCTTTATTTCATCCAATTCCGCACTCTGCAGACCATTTTTCTGTTGCAATTTACAACTAATGATGATATAGTAAAATAGAGGTGTTTTATATGGGTAAAAAGAACAAACGAATACTTAATATTTTTCTTTCTTATACGCATCGTGACGGCAAAAAATACATTGACAGCTGCATAGACCTTATCAAAAAGTCCTGCAGCAAAGCTGCCAGCCCTATTGAATGTCACATTTTTTATGATGAAAACTTTTACAATAACAACGAAAATTTCTGGGACATAGCCCAAGAGTATTACAAGGCAAGTGATATTGCAATAATGCTGGTCACTCCTGAAATCTGCAACTCAGATAGTATATCCACCGAGATTGAATATCTCAATTCATACGGTAAAAAAATCGTCCCTGTAATCTTTGAAGGTGACAGTTCTTGTTTACCTTTTGAAATCAGAAATGTCGCTTCATTCGACTGTACAAATGGATCGGACGAGACCTTGGAAAATGCTCTTGCATCTTTGTTTGAGCAATACTCTGTTCCGCTCATCAAAGGCTCAACCAATAAGCCCACGTCCTCCGTCAACAATAACAAACAATTTAAAACTGTTGTCATTGAAGCTGTAAAGAAAGGAATCAGTTCGGCAGTTGAAAAGCTCCTGATTGCTTGCTTTATTGTTGTGGCAATTATTGTTGTTTCGATAATTTTAGGCAAAAATATCGATTGGATAAGTCTCTTCCAAAAGCTGTTCAATTTAATTTAGCAAATCGAACAAGTTGCCGCCGAATTTAACTATTCGGCGGTACTTTCATTCATCTCCATTCTGAATTTTATCACAATTGATCAATAAGTGAGGTTATCACCATGAGAAAGAATTTCGGCGCAAAGCCCTGGACATATCCCCAGCCTGTTTTTATTCTCGCTGCCTATGACGAAAAGGGAAATGCATGCGCAATGAATGCCGCGTGGGGCGGCATAAGCGAGGTAAATCAGGTCGCTGTCTGCATAAGCGCAGAGCATAAGACCACCGAAAACATCCTTGCAAGCGGCGCATTCACCCTCAGCATGGCTACCGCTGACACGGTAATCCCCTGTGACTATGTGGGTGTTGTTTCGGGAAATGATGACCCCGATAAAATGAAAAAGGCAGGCTTCACCTGCACAAAGTCCGAGCTTCTGGATGCTCCCATTATTGACCAGCTGCCCATGACGCTGGAATGTAAGCTTATCAGCTACGACAGCGAAAGCTGTATTCTCCTCGGCGAGATAATCAACGTTTCTGCCGACGAAAGCATCCTCGACGAAAACGGAAAAATCGATGCCGAAAAGCTCAGACCCATCACCTTTGACCCTGTCAGCAACACCTATCGCGTCATCGGCGAAAAGGTCGGCTTTGCCTTCAGAGACGGTCTTGCACTTAAATAATATGGAAATGAAAGATTATATACTCAGAGAGATAAAGCGCCACCCCTCCGCCGAGGGGCAGGATATTGCAAAGCTCTGCTATCAGGCGGCTTTCGGCGCGGAGCATCTTCTGCTCAATCCCGACAGTGCAAGAGAATATCTTCAGAAAGAATTCGATTCTGTCGATGCATCCTCCGAGCCCCTTTCCGAAAATATTTCCGATTCCTTCTGCCGCGTAAATCTCAGAGCATGGAAGGCTGAGGGGCTGCCCCTTGAATGGCTTTTCAGGATGTTTGCGCTGACGGCAGAGTGCAGAAAAAACGGTACGGAATCTTATTATAAGTACCTTGAAGAAGGGGAAAAGGCTTCGGGCTTTTCCCTTCTGCAATTCAGAAACGCCCCTCCCTCACCCCTGCACCACAGTGAGCAGTACAGAAAATCCGAAAAGCCCTCCTACCGCATTGTAAACAGGCAGCTTTTGCGCCTGATTCCCCTTCTGAGGAAGGTACACGCGGAAAAGCCCTCTGTTATCGCAATCGACGGCAGGGCAGCATCGGGCAAGACCACTGCAGCCGCTCACCTCAGCCGTATTCTCGACGCTGAATTAATCCATATGGATGATTTCTTCCTCCCTCCCGCTCTGCGCTCTGAGGAAAGGCTCGCAGAAGCAGGGGGCAACGTTCATTACGAGCGTTTTATCGAGGAGGTCCTGCCCCACCTCTCATCAGGTGAGGAGTTTTCCTACAGAATCTTCGACTGCGGCATAATGGATTTTGGTGGCAGACGCACCGTTAAAAGCGCTCCCCTGCGCATTGTGGAGGGCTCTTACAGCTGTCATCCCAAATTCGGAAAATACGCCGACATCACTGTTTTTTCCTATGTAACCCCCGAAGAGCAGATGCGGCGCATCATCGAGCGAAACGGAGAAAAGATGGCTGAGATGTTCCGCAGCCGCTGGATTCCCATGGAAGAAGAATACTTTGAGCATTATTCCATTTCGGATAATGCGGATATTATCCTGCTATGAAGTACGAAAAAATAATCAGGGCGCAGTTTGTATCCCGCCCTAACCGATTTGTCGCAAATGTAATGATCGACGGCGTCGAAACCGCTGTTCATGTAAAGAACACCGGGCGCTGCCGCGAGCTGCTTGTGCCGGGGGCGGAAGTATATCTTGAGGATTTTACATACCGTCCCGGAAAGCGCAGGCTCCTCTATGACCTTGTGGCTGTCAGAAAGGGAAATCTGCTTATCAACATGGATTCACAGGCTCCCAACAAGGTTATTAAGGAAGCCCTCTCAGCGGGGCTCAGGCTACCCTATACGGACACCCTCGACATAATCCGACCCGAGACCACCTTCGGAGAATCCCGTTTTGACTTTTTTGTCAGGGATATCCGCGGTCAGGAGGGCTTTATTGAGGTCAAGGGCGTGACCCTTGAAGAAAACGGCATTGCATCCTTCCCCGATGCCCCCACCGAGCGCGGAATAAAGCACCTCAATGAGCTTGTGCGCGCTCACAGAGAGGGGTATTCTGCCTGCGTCATCTTTGCAGTGCAGATGGAAGGCATGAAGTATATGTCCCCCAATGACGAGCGTCACAGAGCCTTTGGCGATGCCCTGAGGCTCGCCGAGAAAAGCGGTGTTTCCGTTCTTGCCTTTGAATGTTCCGTAACCCCCGATTCTCTGGCAATATCAAAAGAAATACCCGTTGTTCTGTAAAAGCTTGTCACAGTTGCATTTACCTCTGAAATGCTCTATAATCTACTCATAACCAACATGGAGGGAACAATATGGCAGGCACTATGAATCTATCCTTTGTAACTCCCACAAATCCCGAAACGGGACTTCCCGTTTCAGCTGACGGTCTGAGAAAGGTATTTATCAGCTACCGTCATCAGGATGATATCAATACAGGTGTGCGCGACCTCATTGTAAGCAAGGTTCTTGAGCTTACCGACAACTGCGCCGTATGGTATGACGATGCTCTCACTGCAGGTGTCGATTATCTCGATGAAATCACCGAAGCGATAAGTGAATGTGATGCTGTTATCCTTCTGCTCACTTCCACCATTCTTGATTCTGATTTTATCTGGGAGCATGAGATTGCCCCTGCACTCAGGCAGGAAAAGGGCATTATTCCCATAGATATAGATTTCCCCGATGAAAAGTATCCGCTGATCGAAGAAAGGCTCGGACGCCGTGAGATACTTAAATGGAACGAAAGCAGCACTGCCTCCGACGGCAGCATCAAATCGGAGTTTTTCTCCTTTGACGATTCCCTGCGCCGCGCGCTGAACACCTTTGTTCTTGACGTCAATCTCACCCAGAAGGTCAAGAGCTTCTTCCTCTCCGAAAAGCATATGCGTTCAGAGCTGGTACTGACCCCCGAGGACAGATTCCTCATGGGCTACGGCTATCTCAACCGCATCGGAAGCGAAAATTACAACTTCGACAAGGGCATTGAGCTTCTGGATTCCGTTGTGAATATGTACGGCGGCAGCGATGATGCAGTCTCTCTCAAGCGCGATGCTGCCGAGGCTCTTTCTACCTTCTTTCAGCGCCACGCCTTTGTAAGTCAGGAATACAGGGAAAAAGCATTCCGCTACACTCTCAAGTGTGCGGAGCTGGGCGATAAGGAGCATATGTACCTTACAGGATATTTGCTCTATCGCGGCAAATACACCGATAGGGATACAACTCAGGCTGCCTACTGGCTTTCAAAGGCTGCCGAACACGGTTTTGACCGCGCAGCATACCTTCTTGCAGTTGTTTATGCCAGCGACAGTTTTGATTTATATGACCGTGAAAAGGCAATAGAACTGTTCACCGCTCTTGCAGAAAAGAACAATTCTCAGGCTATGTTCCAGCTCGGTTATATCTACCAGCATATGAACGAAGCAAACCATCTTGAGACTGCTGCAGAATGGTACAGGAAGGCTGCAGAGCTCGGCAGCAGCTATGCAATGTGCAATCTCGGCTACCTCTATGAAAAGGGACTTGGCACAGAGCGCAATGAAGCCGAAACAGCAAGGCTCTATGAAAAAGCCACAAAGCGCGGTCTGACAGTCACGGCGCTCAATCTCGGTCATTTGTATCTGACAGGACGCATTGTCGGTCAGAATATCCAAAAGGCGGTGGAGTATTATAAAATCGCCGCAGAAGCAAAGGATAAGTTTGCTCAGCATATCCTCGGCATCCTTTACTGCAGAGGTATTGTTTTTGATAAGGATCTGAACACCGCGGCACATTATTTTATCGCTGCTGCAAGACAGGGCTTTGATGCATCCCTGGTGGCTCTCGGAAAGCTCCTGGCAGGGGGCGTGCGCCTGTCCCGTGACCTGCCCGTTTCCAATGAACTCAGGGAGAAAGCCCTTGAGGCATACCGTAAAGACAGCAACGGCGACAATATCTATCTCTTCTATACTCAGTATATTACCGTTGACCTTACCCTCAATCCCCCTGAAACCGATACCCTGGAAGGTCTGCAGGAGCTGACGGAAATAGGTCAGAGCTACTTTGCGCCCTTCTACCTTGCTCTTCGCTACAAGAACGGCAACGGCGTCAGGAAGAACCTCAAAAAGGCATTTGAGCTGTCCTGCACCTCCGCTTCCATGGGCAATGCCTATGCCATGTATGACGTTGCCAGATGCTATCTCACAGGCAAGGGCGTCAGAAAGAATCGCGCAAAGGCTTTTGAATGGCTTTACAAAGCAGGTGAACACGGTCTGACGGACGCTCTTTCAGGTCTCGGTCAGCTTTATTTCAAAAAGTCAAAGAAGCCCGCAGAAGCCATCAAAGGCGCTGAGTGTCTTATTCAGGCTGCCATTCTCGGCGATGTTACCGCACCGCTTCTGCTGGCAGGCACCCTGAGCCGCTCGAACATTGAAGACTGCGACAACGAGCTTCTCGCTTCTCTTGCCGCCTGCTCCAATCCCGGCGATAACAAGGGTTACATCTTCGCTCATAAAATGCTGTTGACCATGAGCAGCAGCCGTATTTCTCCCAGAGATGCCATCGGCAGGGCAGCACTTCTGCTGGCTGACTGTTACCTGAACGAATACTATATCGAAAAAGACTGCAGCCGCGCAGGAAGATGGTGTTCTCTCGCTTTTGCCCTGGGCAACAGGGATGCTGCATATCTCCTGGCTTCCCTTCAGGAGGAGAACCTTATTCCGAAGGTCTTTGAGTATTCTGCTGCTGAGCTTTATAAAACTGCGGCAGATGCAGGTCATCCTCAGGCACTGTTCCGCCTCGGCAGGCTCAAGTACGAAAAAAGCACCTCTGAGGAGGAGAAATGCGCCGCAGTCACCATGATCAAGGATGCAGCACGGGGCGGCGTCAGGGAAGCTCGGGAATATCTCTCTTCCATCCCCTCCGAGCTGATGGATAAAACCTTCTCCCTTTTGGATCTTATAAGCCGGAAATAGAATACTCTGCGGCATTCCCGATGCATTTTCGTCGGGGGTGCCGTTTTTATGCCCCTTAATATCCGAGGTCAGCCTTTACCTCTGCCTGATAGTAGTGCTCCATGGTTGCAGGGGCATCAAACAGCGCTTTGAGCAGGTACGCCTTTATGTTCTTTATCCTGGCGGTCGTCCACTCCATGCGGTCGTGGATATACTCCATATGCCCTGCGTCAAGCTGGGAAAAGCGGTGCTTTACAAAGGCTGCGGGGTATTCGGTTTTTCCTATCTGCACTGTGGGAGACTGAATACACATCACCTCGGTCATGATGCTGAGTATCTCATCAAGCTTACTGTACTCTCTGCGCTCTGACAGTATATCGTACTCTATCTGCTCCTTTATCCGCTCTCTGATCTCCTCCCAGTCAGACTCCATGTATGACTGAGAGGTATCACTAATTTCTGTATGATTATATTCTGTATTGATTGTGTCTGCTTTCAGGACTTCTTGAATGTCGTTTTTTATACCTCCTGAAGTCTTTTCCGCACACTTCAGGAGGTCTGTTTTCGGGACGTGATAGCCCTCGAACTTTATCGGATATATTATTGATGCTTTGCCTCTTCCCTGCCGTCTTCGCTCCACCAGTCCGTTTTCTTCAAGCTCGCCGAACAGCTTCATTACCTTTGTCCTTCCGAAATGCAGAAGGCTGCACGCCTGCTCCACCGTAAAATAGAGGTATATATCCCCCTTCTCGTCACACATCCCACTGCGCATCGACAGCTCCGCACGGTCAAGCAGCATTGCATAAAGCACCTTCGCATCCGTTGTGACGGCGCTGTATCTGTTGTCGCAGAAAAACACCTTCGGCAGTCGGTAAAAGGCGCAGTTCATCATGTCATCTGCGTTTATTCTTTCGCCCCGTCCAAGCTTGCAGGGCTTATTTTCAGCTTTGTTATCGTTAATATTCTACCCCTCCGAAAATCAAAATGGCGACCGATGAAGAACTCTGCCGGATGTTCTTCTTCGACCACGGCATGATTATAACTCATCGAACATATGTTTGTAAATAGCTTTGCGATAAAATTTACGATAAGTTTACAAAGGGCAGTTTCGGGTGATTAATGGGATACTAGTAGGTGAGTGCAGATAAAATCACATGAAAGCCTTCCCCTTGAGGGGAAGGCTTTTTAGGGCGGTGATGGGATACCGAGGGCGCAGGCGGACAACCCCAGAGGGTTGTCCCTACAGTTTGGGATGCGAAGCGGTATGTCGCAGAGCGCCATACCCTACGGTTTTTTCGCCTGTCGCAGGGGAGGTGGTTTTCGACACACCGCGCTGCTGTGGGGAATTCACAGGCGGATAACCGCTAGGGTTGTCCCTACGGTTTGGTATGCGAGGGTTGAAAAAGGGACGGGTTACCCGTCCCTTTTACATATTTATCATTTCAGCGAATTGAGATACTCGATAAGGTCGCGCCGGGTTTTTTCTATTTCGGCACCGTCGCCTTTGCGCATTGCACCTTCAAAGGCGCTTATATACCTGTCAATTATAAGCCTTCTGTCACCTGTGGCTTCCTCGTATGCCTTTTCCGCAAGATAGAGTGCAAGCTTGTTTTCCTCAAGCTCTCTGGGGCTTATCTTGAGGTAGGAAAGCTCCTCCATCCGCTTCTTTGCTTCATCATCGGTCATCTTATTTCCCTCGCCCCTGATGATGATGGTCTTTACGAGGTTTGTTGAATGTACCCTGACCTTAACCTCCAGAAGTGAGTTGACATCGTAGGTATATGTTATGTCAACCGCTTCCTCTCCCTTGGGCTTTGAAGGCACGGGGACGGTAAGCTCTCCGAGGAGAAGGTTATTCTTCGTCATGCGGCTTTCGCCCTGAAGAATCTTAACCCTTACCGAGGTCTGGTAGTCGTTTGCTGTATAGACAGTCTGGGTCCTGCTGACGGGTATTACAGTGTTGCGCTCGATTATGGGCAGGTAATGTCCGCTCTCGTCAAACATTCCGTTGCTCTGCACCACATCGGTACCCAGTGTAAAGGGACAGACATCTGTAAGTATAACTTCCTTTACAGCCGCCGCACGCTTTTTCATTGCACCCTGAAGCGCTGCGCCCACTGCAACCACCTCATCGGGGTTGACTGAGCCCCTGGGGATTCTGCCGAACATACGGGCTGCAAGCTTTTTTACAACCGCCGACTTTGTAGCGCCGCCAACCAGCACCACCTCATCTATATCGGCAGCCTTGATGCCTGCATCCCTCAGACTGCGCTCCACGGGCTTCCTCAGCCTTTCAAAGAGCGGTTCGCAGGCTGTTTCGTATTCCTCCGCAGTGATTGCAAAGCTCTTTTTCTCGCCGCCTACGGTACATTCCATAAATGCAGCAGGGGCATTTGAAAGCGCACATTTGCATTTTTCTGTCTGCTCGCGAATCTGGGCGCGCTCTTCATATGTCAAGGCAAGCAGGTTTACACCGCATTTTGCAAGGAACATCTGCTGGATAACGTCTGTAAAGTCCTCGCCCCCAAGGAAATTGTCGCCTGCAATGGAGCGGACCTCGATTATCTTACCTGAACGCACCAGAATCGACACGTCAAAGGTTCCTCCTCCAAGGTCAAAGACAAGATACTTGGCTCTGTCGCGGCTGTCCATAAGTCCGTAGGCGACCGCTGCGGAGGTGGGCTCGCTGACGATTCTGTCAACCTTCAGACCTGCCAGCTCTCCTGCCCTTTTGGTAGCCTTTCTCTGCATATCGTTGAAGTATGCAGGCACGCTTATAACAGCCTCCTCGATCTTCTGACCGAGACAGACCTCCGCATCCTCCCTGAGAGAACGCAGAATGAAGGATGAAAGCTCCTCGGCGCGGAACTTCTTTCCGCCCAGATTATACTCCCTGTCCGTACCCATGCTGCGCTTGAAAACAGCCGCAGAGGACAGCGGACGGCGCAGACTTCGGGCAAGTGCGGTTTTTCCCACCAGCACTGTGCCGTCATCGTCTATGCTTACCACCGAGGGGGTCAGATGCTCCCCCAGTCGGTTGGGGATTATCCTTACAGCCTTTCCGTCGTAATATGCCGCAAGGCTGTTTGTTGTGCCTAAATCAATTCCTATAATCATTATCGGTTTTCCTTTTTAAGCTCTTTTTTGTGTTCCTTACGGACTCTCTGCATTATGTAAACAAAGTCATACTCGTCTCGGGCTATTTCAAGACCCTCGCGGCAGGTTTCAATGACCTTGTCGTATTCGCCCATTGCTTCGTAATACTCTGCCAGCGCAAGATAAGCATCCTTGCACTTTCCGTATCTGCAATGCTCGCAGAGGGGCATTGTCATAGCTCTGTCGATATATTCCTTTGCCTTTTCAGGGTGTCCTGCTGAGGTATGGACAAGGGCAAGCTTTGTTATATGAAGTGCCTGCTCTTCGCCGTCCCAGTCTCTGCTCTCCACTGCGGAAAGTGCCTTTTCATAGCAGGCATCAAGGGCAGCCTTATCGCCAAGCATTCTGTAGCAATCGAGGAAATCGTTGAACATGTCAAGCTTGTCGGGCTCCATCTCGTCGCTCTTTCTGAAAAGCTCCAGAGCCTTTCTGTACTTGCCCTCATGGAGATAATATCTGCCCATGCGGGAATAGTAGAAGCCTTCGCTCTTATCGACCTTGCTTATGAGCTTGAAATAATCCTTGTATCTGCCCTGGAGTCTGCGGACATCCGCCATCATGAGAAGATACTGCAGCTCAGATATCTTATCCTCTGCCCTGTATTTTTCGATGTATTCCTCAGCCTTGTCGGTCATGGCGCCTTCGATATAGGCTTCGATCACAAATCTTGCATCGGTATCTCTGCCGAACATCTGAAGGTTCTTTCTGTATGCCTCTGCCGCTTCTTCATATTTCCCCGCTCTTGCAAGGGCTCTTGCAAGGCAGCGGTTTACATAAAGCCTGCGATCTTCCTCCTCCTTGCTGTCATTGAGCTTTGCATTCTCCTCATGGATTCCGATTGCGGTATCAAAATCGAACTTATACTCATGGCATGTTGCAAGGTTTGTGCGGAAGCGGACATTTTCGCTGTCCAGCTCAACAGCCTTCTCAAAATGCTCCTGAGCTTCGTCAGCGCGACCCAGATACAGCAGGCACAGTCCTGCCATATCATGAGCCATGGCGGTTTCTCTTGTTTTGAGATAGATACTGTAATTCTCGAATGCCTTTTCGTAGTCCTTCAGGTCATAGTAGTTGCCTGCGATGGGATAGCTGAGATGGGTATATCTTCCGGGATACTCGGACTCTATCTTTTCGTAGACCTCAAGGGCTTCACGGGGCTTTTTCATATTCTCAAAAAGGGTGGTTTTAAGATAGAGCAGCGCATAGTAATTGTCTCTTATCTCAAGTCCTCTGTCAACAAGAGTCATTCGCTCTTCGACAGTTTTTTCGGTGTCAAGCTCCGCGGCGCGGTAATATACCTCTTCACCGAAATTTATGTCGCTCTGCCCGTTTTCGATTTTCTCAATTATGGAATAATATATCTCCAGCGCTTCCTTGGTTTCGCCTTTTCCCTCAAGCACCCTTGCCTTGCAGTAGCTGAAGGAATCGCTTTCCACCTCGTTTTCCTCAAGGTAAGCTATTATATTCTCAGCGCCTTCATACTGCTCTGCATCGCAGAGGATTCGGATGCGGTAGATATAGCACTCAAGGGCTCTGGTATAATCAATGGACTCACCGAAGCTGTTGAAGGCGTCGGAAAGCATGCCCATTTCGTACTGCTCAACGCCGAGGAAATAGTATGTATCGGCGCCCGGGCTTACCTCTGCCATCTTTTCTGCTTCATAGAGAGCCCCTGCATAGTCCTTCTTAATGTGGAAGATGCGTCTGCGCAGGTCGTGGGCTTCGCGCTGTCTCTGATTTCCCGCTTCAAGGGATTTTGCTGCCATCTCCAGTGCTTCGTCAAACCTCTGCAGGTTTGTCATGGCGCTTGCCTGGACATAGTAAATATCGGAGAGCTTGTTCTTGCGTTTTTTCTCTTCTTCGGTCTCTCCCTCGGGAAGCTCCTGCACATACTTTGCCCATTCTTCAGCATGCTTCAGTGCGGTCTCATTCTCTCCGAGGTTTATGTACAGCTTGCTCCTCAGATTCTGAAGGTCGCACTTTTCTGCAAGGTCATCGGTCTCAAGGGGGTCTGTCAGAGCCTTTGCCTTGTCGTAGTCGTCAGACTGCATGCAGCTCCATGCGTAATCCATTGTCTCCTGCACAGAAAGAGTACCCTCGGAAAGCTTCTGCTCATAGTATTCGTTTACCTTTACGCAGGCTTCATCCATGGCGGTCTTTATTGCCGCCTCAAAGGGGTATTCATGCCACAGCTCAACCAGCATATCCTTTGCCTTTACATATTCGCCAATGCCCATAAGGCACTTTGCATAGGGGTATCTTGCACCCTTGTAGCCCTTGGAAAGGGCAAAATCAAAATCGGCTGCAGCCTTCTCAAAGTTTTCCATATAGAAGTAAACCGTACCGCGCAGGTTTCTGATGCCGATATCCTCGGGGTACTTTTCGCAAAGTGGATCGAGCATCTCAAGAGCCTTGTCGTACTCCTCCCTGTACATCAGAAGACGTGCCTTGATAACATCGGTATAGGGGTGTACAAAGCCTGTATTCTCGAGGTCTGCGATGGTTGCCTCGGCGCTTTCGAAGTCCCTGTTTCTTATCTCTGAATCTGCCTTGCCGTAAAGGCTGAAGTAGCAGTCGGGGTTGCCGCGGGTACCCTCCGCAAACAGCTCATAGGGTACTGTGGGGATGACTTCAAGACCTGAAAGTACGCAGTTATCGATGAAATCTCTGGGGAAAATCTCGTAAAGGGATTCCCTGTTTTCGGTAAAGGAAAATTCATCCTCCAACAGCTGCCATATATCTCTCGGCAGAGCGCAGTTCTGCATGGTTGAGCGCAGAAGTGCGTTTCGTGCGTCGATTCTGGAATCCAGCGACTGGCATACATCGTCCTTTAAAAGTGCCTGCCATTCCCCTGCATCCAGTCTTCTGGGGATGTCGCCGTAGACCTCTTCCACACGCTCTATCCACAGGTCGATGGGGGTCTTCTCCTTCTCTTCCCCCTCTTCGCTCTGCTGAGCGTATTTCATTGCTTCCTCATATTCTGCGCGCAGCGCCATGAATTCCTCGGGCTTTTCCTCAGGATGTACAAGCTTCAGCTTTTCATGGTACGCTTCTGTTATCGCGTCAATATCCTTTGTTTTTTCTATTCCGAGATTTGTCCACATTTCCATGTTCATGCCTCCGAATCGGTTATTTATCCTTTTTATTTTAGCAAACTGAAACAGGGAATTCAATAGTAAAGGGATGAGGCTTTTGTTTTTAAGCTTTCCAAACACCTCATCCGAGTTTTGCTTCGCAAAACCCACCTTCCCCTCAAGGGGAAGGCTGTTTCAGGGGTGCCAGGGCGCAGGACGGTCTGGGGTATATGGGTGCAAAGGAACAACCGCGAGGGTT
>JAZUPA010000194.1:0-20952 GCA_045604945.1 Acutalibacteraceae bacterium | reverse complement strand
ATCCTGCCGGAGGCCAACGCAAAGGCAAGGGAAATTCTTGACAAAGAGCCCGAAAGAATAACTGCTCTCTGCAGCGGCAATATAATTAAAAACGTCCGATGTGTCCGCATCCCGAATTCAGGCGGCATGACGGGTATTGAAGCAGCCTGCGTTCTTGGCGCTCTCTGCGGTGATGCCGCCCGGCACATGGAAGTGCTTGAGGCTGTCACTGATGAGGGACGTCTGCGTACGGTGGAATTTCTGAAAGAGAATCGCTGCCGTGTTGAGTATCTTGAATCTCCTATTCCACTGCATTTTATCATCACATTGCAAAGCGGTGATGATGAAGTCTCGGTTGAGGTGCGCCACAGTCACACAAATATTGTAAGAATCACGAAAAACGGTCAGGTTCTGTTTGAAACAGAGGATCTGCAGGAGGAGACAATCACTGCAGACCGCAGCGGTCTCAGCGTTGAGAATATAATGACCTTTGCCGATGAAGTTGACATTGCGCTCATCGAGCCCTTTGTGAAAAAGCAGATAGAATGCAATATGGCAATTGCCGAAAAGGGTATGCAGGGCGGCTACGGTCTGGGTATCGGAAAGGCTATTCTCGATACATATTCCGACAGCCCCATAACAAAGGTGCGAGCTTACGCTGCCGCTGCATCGGAGGCACGAATGGAAGGCTGTGACCTGCCTGTAATAATCACCTCAGGCAGCGGTAATCAGGGTATTGCTTCAACCGTTCCTGTTATCGTCTACGCCCGTGAAAAGGGCATAGAGGAAGAGAGAATGTACCGCTCCCTTGTTTTTTCAAGCCTGCTCACTGTCTATCAGAAGGAATATATCGGCAAGCTCTCCGCTTTCTGCGGAGCTGTTTCCGCTTCATGTGCCGCAGGCGCAGCAATTACATACATGATAGGCGGCACGATAGAGCAGATAAAGGACACCATCGACAACACAATGGCAAATATCCCCGGCATCATCTGCGACGGAGCAAAGGCATCATGCGCGGCAAAAATAGCATCTGCGCTGGATGCAGCCCTCTTTGCCCATGCCCTTGCAATGCAGGGCAAGGTATACGAGCCCAACACAGGAATCCTCCAGAGCGACACGGGAAAGACCATAAGCTGTGTCGGCTACATCGGCAAGGTCGGCATGAAACAGACTGATTCCGAAATAGTCAGGTTAATGATCAGCGACTGACTTTGCTTTTTCATTGTTTATTATGTTCTGCATGTGCAATTGCCAGGGCGCACAGAACGCAAAAACACCGCTTTTCTTGAAGCGGTGTTTTTGCGTTGTCTGTCCGACCCTCATTCATGCGCGTTATGAACAAAAAATATTTTAAACTCCCACTTGTTATCTGTACACGTTGACAGGATAAGCTTTCTGAAATATAATAGTTTTATAATCTGGCGCATCGTTTTTTCGATACCGAGCGTAAAAAGGAGAAAGATGAACAATGAACGGAAAGAGTATTTTAGCCCTTCTTCTGGCAGTGTGCATGGTGTTTTCCCTGCTTATCGGCTGCGAAAAAACCTCAGGAGAGCCTGCCCCCGAAACCTCCGCCCCCCCTGAGCCTACACCGCAGGATATTTCCTATGAGGGCTACACGCTGAAGTGGGAGGATAACTTCGACGGCACTGAGCTTAACAGAAACGATTGGAATGTGGAGCTTCATGACCCGGGCTGGGTCAATGAGGAATGGCAGTCCTACGTTGACAGCTCCGAAAACATTTATATTGAGGACGGCAGCCTTGTTCTCAAGCCCGTCAAAAAGACAGATGCAAACGGCAACGCATCCTACACCTCGGGAAGAGTGAATACCCAGGGCAAGCACGATTTTACATACGGTCTTTTTGAGGCACGCGTCAAGGTCCCCACAGGCAAGGGTTATCTGCCTGCATTCTGGCTGATGGCTTCCGACGAAAACCTCTACGGTCAGTGGCCCCGCTGCGGTGAGATAGATATCATGGAAGTCATGGGTGACAGCACCGATACTGCTCACGGCACCGTACATTACGGCAATCCCCACGCTCAGAGCCAGGGTACATATAAGCTAACCGAAGGTACCTTTGCCGATGAATATCACACCTTCTCCCTTGAATGGGAGCCCGGCCGTCTCCGCTGGTACATTGACGGCATGCTCTATCACGAAGAGAACGACTGGCACTCCACCACTGAAGGACAGGGTACAGTAACCTATCCCGCACCGTTTGACCAGCCTTTCTATGTCATTCTCAACCTTGCAATCGGCGGCAGCTGGGTCGGTTACCCCGACGAGACCACAACCTTTGAAGACCAGGCATACTCTGTTGACTATGTAAAGGTCTACCAGAAGGACAGCTACGACGAAAATGTCACAAGACCTGTTTCTGTTCAGCTGTACCGCGAGCCTGACAGCACGGGAAATCTCGTTCTGAATTCTGATTTCTCCGAAGCAGAGCCTCTGGATGACACCGACAACTGGTTCTTCCTCACCGCCGGCGGCGGTGTCGGCTCCGCTTCGATAGAAAACGGAGAGCTTGTTATTCTTACCGAGAAGGCAGGCACCCTTGACTACAGTATTCAGCTTGTGCAGCCCGGTATTCCCGCAAAACGCGGAATCACCTATAAAGTAAGTTTTGACGCCTACTCCGACGAAAACCGCTCCCTGAAGATATGCGTTTCAGCCCCCAACCGCAACTGGATACGCTATCTGAGCGACACGCTCTTTGATATAACCACCGAAAACAAACGCTATGAATTCACATATACCGTCACAGCAGACTCCGACCCCGACGGCAGACTTGAATACAATCTGGGAAATCTTGGCTCAACCGCATCCTTCCATCTGAGCAATGTGCGCATTGAAGAAATCGGCGGCTCTGAAATTTTTGACACCGACGCAAAAACCATTCTCTCCGACGGCAATCATGTCTGCAACGGCTCATTCCAGGAGGGTGAAAACCGCATGGAATACTGGAGCACAGAGGGCGACGGAGAGATATACGTTACAAACGAAAACAACGTCCGCAGACTTGTGATAAATGCCCCCGAAGGCACGAGCGAAGAGAACCCTGTTATTGTATATCAGAGCGGACTCGCCATGGCTTCCGATTCTGAGTACGCTATAGCTTACGACGCGGAAGGTCCTGCAGGAAAGTTCCTGAGAGTGCAGATTGCAGGTCTCGATTTCGACGTTGAATTCAACGGCTCAGAGCTTTCGTACAGCGGAATATTCACCACTCCCGAGGGAGATTTCGACAGGGATGTTTCCATTATCGTCACTGAGCCCGGCATGTATTACGTTGATAATGTCCGAATCGAAGAGAACAGTCCTGTTAAGAACGGCAGCTTCAATGCAGATCTCGCAAGCTTCAGCCCCTATGTGGACGGCGGTGCAAAGGCAACCTATGTTATTGACTCGCTGACCGAGGATAACGCTTTTGACATCACCATCGAGGATACAGGGGATATGGACTGGAAGATTCAGCTCAAGCAGACAAAGATAAACCTTGTAAAAGGACAGTGGTATCGCCTGACACTGGATGCAAAGTCCGACAGAAGCCGCCACTTTATGATAGCTCTCCAGCGCGACGGCTCCATCCACGGTGATGACTGGACTCCCTACTGCCAGCAGACCTTCCTGCTCACAGAGGAATATCAGACATATACAATCGAGTTCATGATGTATCCCAACACCGAGCCCTACAGCGACCCCAACACTGTGCTGAGCGTTTCCATGGGCGCTGTCAACGGCATGCGTATCACCGAGAAGCATCGCATCTGTATTGACAATATTACCCTCGAAGCCATTGACGCTCCTTCTCTGTCAGCATCTCCCGAGACATGATTCTGCATCTTCCCTTAATGAGGGTATAAAAAGCTGTACAGCCACAATGGCTGTACAGCTTTTTATCTGCCTTTTATTCATCCCTTGCCTGCACGCACCTGCTATTCAGGCGCGCAACGGAGATGGTATCAAAAAAGTTGGAACCTGTGCCGCATCCCTTGCCATTCGCCGACCTGAGATGCTATAATAATACCGATATCAACAGGAGGCGGTCAATAATGACAAAATACACATTCGCCATCGTGCCTTTCCGTTTTCAGCATGATTTGAAGGATATGGGACATTCTGTACGGGAAATGGGCTTCTGGAAAGAATCAAACGTATCGTATAACCGTCTTTACAGCCACGCAACACACATCCTCGATAAAAACTCCGCTATGTGGGGCGCCGAGGAATATCTCTTCGACTTTGCAAAAGCCCGCCGGAGCGATGATGTCATTGTGCGCAACAAGTGTACTTATGTTGCCGATTATATGGTGAAGGGAATAAAGCATTCCACGCCCTTGTTGATCAACAAAATAAAACTCTTCCTGTTCGAGACAAAAATCGGTTTCGCTGTGATTAATATAGATTTCACCGCCAATATATCCTTCGATGAAATGTGTGCTGCCTGCAGTGCGCTGAAGATACTCAGAAAAAGCAACAGCGACAGCGGAGATTATTATCTCAATATAAAATCCGTCACCGAAAATGAGGAACATTCGCTGAACCTGCACAGTATGCTGGAGCGAATACTTCCTTCATGCTGCAGCCTGTCGTTTGAGAGAAATTCCAAAAGCGATCCGTCGGCGATAATGCTCAGCTCCTTTCTGTTTGAAGGCGAGCTGACCGACGACGAGGCAGCAAGCTGTCTTCAGGTGCTCAAGCGAGCCCAGACCAAAGAGCACAACAATGTAACGAGCAAAGCGAGCATGATACATCCGTTCCAGAATATGTACTGGGATTTTTCTCCGCAGGGAGTTGCCAATATAAACTATATTGGCGATTATTCAGGCAAAGACAGCTTTTTCAACAGATTCAGCAGCAACGTTGAAAAGGAATATCTATATATGACGATTCTTCTGCTGCACCAGGAATACACTCTGCTTGATTACTGTCAGTGTCTCAGCCAGGTTGATGCCGACAGCAATCTTGAAGAGCGACTGGAGATGATGTACGAATTCAAGATGAAATATATAACCTCTGCCATATCGCACCTTGAAAATTACAGAGACTTTTTCCACAGGCTGCGTGCCGCTCTCGACATTGACGAAATGCTCGAAGAAGTGGAAATGAAGCTTCAGGCTATGCACTCTCATATTTCACAGATACAGATGGCAGAGCAGCTTGCCATTGACAAGGAAAATGCGCGCAGACAGCAGGAAATGGATGACCTTCAGAAAAAGTATATGGACGAGGAAGAAGAAAGAAAAGAACGCATAAACACCGTAATCACCCTCCTGTCTGTTGTGCTGAGTATGTTCAGTATTGCCGCTCTGGTCAGCGACAGCGTACAGGCAATATCCATTCTGGGGGGCGGCAGATTTATTCTTTACGTTTTTCTGGTCGTCCTGGCTCTTGCAGCGATAATTATAGCTGTATATTTCGCATTTCCAATACTTAAGGGGATCTTTGTGAAATCCCATAAAGACAAGACCAGGGATGACTGAACCATCCAAAATCCGTACCGGGCAAGGAGTAAAACCACATGCAGATAAAGATTTTGCTGAGAGCAGAAAACGGACTTATTATACCTTTGAACTATAATCATCAAGTTCAAAGCGCTATTTACGCAAAGCTCAGGGAGGTTGGAGAATCCGACTTCTGGCATGACTGCGGATTCTCTTCTGATAAGGTTTATAAGGCATTTGTTTTCGGTGCGCTGAACGGCAGTTATTCAGTCAGAGATAAACTCATCAGCTTCAACAGAGATATTTCTCTTGAAATCCGAAGTCCCATGCTGTCATTCTGTGATGCGCTCCAGAGAAGCATTGAGCTCAAGCCCCAGATAAAGCTTTTTGATACATGGCTCACTGTCGCGGGGGCAGGTCTGACAAATCAGCATATAAACGGAAGAAGTGCAGTTTTTACTGCAGAAACTCCAATTATTGCTTACAGAACAGACGAAGATAAACACATTCATTTCTACGGTCCTGATGATGAATGTCACGCAGAGATGCTGATAAAAAACTTCAGGCGGAAATATGCAGCTATGACCGGCATGGAGCCTGATGATATCGAAGTCAGGGCTATAGGCTCACATAAAAAGGTTGTGACCAATTTCAAGGGAACGTGGCTCAACGGTTGGAAGGGACGCTATAAAATCACAGGCGATTACCGCGCACTGGAGTTTTTGTACAACGCAGGACTGGGATCAAAAAACTCCCAGGGATTCGGAATGCTGAAACTCGAAAACGTTGAAGTATAAGCTTTCGGAAGATGCCGCTGATGTCTTCGGCATTTTTGCATTAATACAGGAATAACCCCTCCGCCCCGAAGACCTTTTCCGGTCCTCGGGGCGGAGGGTTTATCGTTTATTAGATACGTTCAAAAAGCCTGTTAAGATCATCGGTAAACCTTTTGATTTTTCTTGTGTACTCGCTAAAAGAAATGTGATTATCTCCGTGATTATTACTGTTTCTCAACGGCTTAATCACTTCAATATACTGATAGTATATTGAAGACAAAATCTCTAAACCTCCAACGGTGAGCCTCGGATTTGTTTCAATAATGATTGGAACCGCGATCTCTTCCGACGAGTTAACAGAAGTCTTAAATACCGGTTGTCTTTCTTTTCTCTTTTTATTCCATTTTGATGTTATTATTAAACCGCACTCAAAAGCTTCCTTGTAATTTTTTTCGTTTCTCCCTGACAAACACGTGGGGATATAATAGTTTACAATCAATTTTGTGCAGGCTTCCATTATTTTTGTATCAGAATGATCAATGGGCAAATCGTTATCCGGCCAGAGTTTGCGGTTATAACAATCTGCAAGAAAACATTCCTTGATTTTATCACTTTCTTGAAATGCATCAATTATTTTTTCGGCATTAATGAATTTGTTTTGGCACAGGAAATTAATCGTATCATTTTCTAACAGCGTAAGTGCCTGCTGATAAAATTCTTTTCTTATGCACCAGTTAATAATATTAAGAAATGTATCTCCCCCCGGCTTCAGCAGTTCCTCATAGTCATTCTGAATTTCATCAAGCACATATTTGAACAGCACGTTGTTCGCGTTTTCCTTTTTTTCGCATTTTTCTCTGAGCCTGTTGAGACTGCTTCTGAATTCTTCCATATTGCATATCTGGATAGCATTTGCAATATCTTCTATAATTTCAAGGGTTTCGCGAATAAATTCATTGCTTGTCGCTCCGGAGTCAGTAAAGAACTTTTTCAGCTGCTTTGCCTTTGCATAGTTGATGAATTCATCAATTCCCGAGGGCAGGTCAAAAACAGAATACTCTTTTTTCTTGTCGTAGACGGGATGTGCGGTTTCATTGGGGTTATAGTCACAGAGCAGAATCCTATCAGGAGATATTCCGCGAATCTTCAGAAGTCTTACAATTGAAAGCAGGAAGAACATGTCCGAGCGGCTTCCGCCTTGTGTGTCGATATACAGGCGGCTGTTGGGTTTTTCATCAAAATGGCTGCGGATCATTTCTGCTACTTTAACAACCAGCTCTTCGTTTGATTTTGCTCTTGCAAATCTGTCATCGCCAGCAATTTTTTCAAACGAAATAAACTCTGCACTGCTCAGTCTGTCTTCATATATGTCCGTTTGCTTGCCGTCAATTTCATAAGTATACTTTCCACGAAGCAAATATCTGATACGTCTTTCATAGAACGTCATCGAGTTCATGTACTCATACTTCTCTTCTTCACCAAAACAGATATCCAGCGGTATGTTATGACGATTTCTGCTATCCGTTTTCTCGTCTCTGGGATCCGCATAGGTTTCCGGAGAGCAAAAAACTATTATTCTGTCTATCGCTTCCGGTCTATTGCCGCTATCCTTCTGAGACATTTCATGCAATTCATGTGCAACAGACAGTAAAGCAGGTTCGCACTGTGAAAAGTATCTCTCGCCGTAATCTTTGTCGGTAAGTTCCAATCGGCTTTTAGCCTCATAATTACATTTAAAAAGGGAAGGGGTTTTCTCATTTAAACTTCTCGGATTAAGCAGACTCAGAGTCTGAAGCAGAATATTCATAAATCCTCCTTAACTTATAAAACACAAAGCTTACAATTAAGACCGCATATCTCTACCCAGCCATCGTGAACGAAAAGGTATCGGCTTTCCGGCTTGCCACTGTCCTTGTTGATTACCGTTTCTCCTGTGGGAATACGCTTGGAGCGGGCAAAAATCACCCTTAAACTTTCGGGCTTCACCGCGAAAAACTCGACATACAGATGAAAGGGCAGCACCGCTGCAAGGACATCAAAGCCCTTGCAGCATGCGCAAAGCTCATCAGCAGATGAGATGGTTGCATCAAGAGTATCTATGGTTATTTCGCCGTAGATACGTTCAAGATCGCTCCGCTGCTCCTCGGTCATCTTGTGTCTGGAAAGGAACAGGATTTTCGTCATTCTCAGTAATTACCTCCATTATTCTGGCGCTTTGCTTTACATTCTTTGCACCATTTCGGCTCAGATGTCCAGCCTTTCTGCATGTTGTTTTTCTGCCATTGTACTGTATAAGTGAAAAATTTACCACAGCCCTTGCATTTCAGTTCTTTATCTTTAAGCTCACCGCTTTGCTGAGAGAGTGCATTGCTCTGGCTCTGGCGCTGTTGTGCAGGTCTGTTTTGTGATTGGGTTTCAAACGCCAGAAACGGCAATCTCAGATCTGAAGCAGGGTACGTTTTTTTTGCGTCGTCAACGACAGGATGAAGCACATTCTTGAAGGGCTGTTTGCTGCCGATTGCACCATGATTCAGAGAAAACCAATGCATGGTGTTTACTTCGCCCTTTTTATTCTGACCAAGAGGATATGCTATGTTTTCGCCGTCTGCATAGGTGTAATCGCACATGGTGAGAAGGGCTGCAAGTGTTGATGTTCCATATATGGGCGGTTTATAGTCATTCATCAGCTTTCCTGCGGTAGCAGACTCGATTTTGTAACCTTCGGTTACTGTTCTTGTCTTTATTTCATTGACCGTTATAAGCACACTGCCAAGTCCCAGCGGCTTGCCGTGTCCCAGCTTATGACAATATTTTTTGCTTCCGTCTTCGTTTCCGAGAGTCAAAGACCATACCAATGACTGAAGTTCGGAGCGTGAAATATGATCAAAATACACCTTGAAAGTGAATTTTCCGCTTTCTGCCAGCTTATATGCAGAATTAAGAGGCTTACCGCTTTCTGAATAGATAATTTCCTTTTCCGAATACACCGATGGGTCAGTCGCTGCTTTTGGATTGTGCAGGTAGAATTTACGTCCTCGCAGAGAAACCCCTTTATAGTTGTATTCCCAGCGAGGAACATTAGAAAAATTGCCAATTCCATTTGGAATAGAATAGAACTCAGTAGAATTAAGGTGCGGAGAAGACAGTATTTTCAGTGGCACATAATCCTCGGTTATTTTAACTCCACTGTCTTTTGAAGGTTCAGCATCACAGAATCTGACGCGGGATGCCTTAGCTGCATTTTTTATAATTGACCCAAACAGCGAACAGCCGGGGCAGAGGTTATTAATATCCTCGCAGGGAGCGTACACACCGAGCATGTTTATTACTTTATTATAGGCTCTTCTTGAAATCTGAGCCGGCAAGACAAGTGTGACTGTCTCTCCTGAATCGCCGCCCAGTGAGAAGTATACAGGGTATAAATCCCCGTCTTTTTTAGGAATTACAGCCTCATACTGTCGAGTTTTGTTTTCGTTGTTTTCGATATATGAATTTAAGACATTAATCAGATTCTCAACAATCTCATCGTCAACAGCGTATCCAGCTTCACCGATATCATAGAATATGGATGTTTTTATAATACCTGATGACAAAGCGTTCCATGTTCGCTCAACAAAGGGGATTCCTTTCTCGGTCATCTCTTCTTTCTTCTTTTCAAGAGCCCATTTACTGCCTTTTTCACGATTGGCTTCCCATATTGTCCAGCCTTTGTATTCTGAATCCCAGAACAGCAAACCAAGCTTTTTTAACGGTGTATTATCCCTCTTGGTGATAATATTGCTGTTTACCACTGACAGGCAGCTGTCGGTGATTGTTTCGTATATATTACGCACCATACCGCGAATTTCGCTGCCCGGGATTATATACTTTCCGCCCACTGACATAAAACCATAATACTTGGGCTTTTTATCATCATTGGGCTGCTCTGCCGTATCAGGAATCGCAAGCGGTGTTTTGATATCAAGAGTACAGATGATTTCACCTGTAAGATTCCTTTTCTCCGAAGAAGTCTGAGGTCTTTTTGAGCCATCACCCAGCGGAACAAAATTGTACGGATTTACGAACATTCTGTTATTGTCCATTCTCAGCACCGCCTTTACTGATAATTTCAACGAATCTGTAATCATACACCTGTGCGATGCCCTCATCGTTGTACATCAGGTAGTTGCATATCCTTATTCTTTCTGCATTGTCAACAGGGAGATGATATGTACCGCCGTTCATGGTCTTATACTTGTACATGCCATTGCTGCATTCTGAGATTTCTTGTGTACTGTCGATATCAAGATAATGAATCTCATACAGCATCTCATCTGCATTGAATTCAGAATCCTTGTAAAGACGGCAGACAAAGTCCTCATTTACAGTAAAGCGGTATGCACGAAACTCACTTGCACTGTCAAATATGCGCAGTTCAAGCAATCCGGAAACATCACAATTATCAAGGTCTGTAATAAAATCTGCGTGGTCTGTGAAATAGGCAACCAGCCTTTTTCCTTCAGAAATTATATCGTCATCTGCGATTTTCTGCAGCAGACAGCTCGCAGGCACTCTGGTTTTTTCTTTTCCGAACACTGTTACTGCACCTCCCTGGTTATTCCATGCTCATTGAGAATCCCGGCAAATCCCTCAACATTCGTTTTGAAGCTCTCAATTCTGAAAATACCTCTTCCCACCGAGACCAGTCCGCCTATTGCCAGATAACCGTAATGCAGGTCGAGAATTACATGAGCAAGAATTTTCAGATTTTTCTCCGATATGCCCTTTGGAAATGATATTGTCAGCACTGTCGTGCCTCCGTAGTAGGTTTCTTCGGTATAAAGGGCTCCGTTCTTTGTCGCTGCAGAAAAACGGTCGATGGAGTTTCTGGTAAGCTGCTTTCTTTTGCCGTCTTTCAGCAGACTTTCGGAGAAGACAATTTCTGATTTTTTTACTGTATTTGCTCTGTCATTTACATACCCGAAAAGCTCTTCTGCAACTCCGCTTTCTGCAAATTCGCTGAAACGCTGACGAAAAGCTCCTGCCCAGCTTGTGCCGGGTATCACTCCGTCGCCGCTGTTATCATGAAGCGATATCTGCCGATAGTCCGGAAGCGTCACATTCTCTTTGCAGTCGGTGGTGTACTCTCTTACGGTTACGCCGGCTGTGTTTATCAGATTAAGCGATATATACTGTACAGCGTCACCGGAAAGAGAAACTTCTTCCCATCCTTCGCTTGTGTATTGATCAAATTCAAGCCATTTACTGAGATCATCGGGCAGCTGAAAAACTCTTTTGCCTGCCTTTACAGAAACCCTGCCGTATCCGCGGGTTGTTTTGCTGCCAAGGCGAAGTTCACCGGAATTGAACTTTTTAAGTATATTTTCAATTTCCGCAGCAACATCAACGGTTTTATCAAAGTCATGAACCTCGATATATCCTACAAAACTTACACCGGGCTCTACTGCCTGAAAATCGAATTTTGCACCTTCCACAGCTACCTTTTCTGCAAGAGCCACGCAATCACGGGTTGCGATGTATATATCCCCGCTGCACAGCTCCGCATCATAAAAACGGACGCATCCCTCATCGGCACCTTTATCAATGGAGCCAAACAATTTCTTTTTCATGTCATCGTTCAGAGAACTGCGCATGACGCCTGCGATTGATGACGCGGGAATATAGGGTTTACCGTATCTGTCCGCTGCAATATCCTTATCTGTGTACTCCCCGATTCCGGAGCCTATTGAAAGTGATGATTCAAGGATGAATTCCACCTTATAATACGTTATATTTTTCATTTGGCACCTCCGTCTGCGGGGCTGTCATTTTTTCTGCATTTAATCAGATACTTGATGATATTCATATAGTAAATAACCGCTCTCAACCGCTCGCTGTCTGTGTATGTGCAATCGCTTTGTGTGAGATGTCTGTCAAGAATTCCAATAAGCTGCTGTATCTTTTTTCTGCTTTCTTCAGACTTGATACTGCTGACTCTTCTCTCAAAATTATTCCACCGGTCAGACTTTACAAGAACAGCTTCCTTTGCCATAAGGGTTGCGCGTCCCACCAGAGCGGGATTGGGCATCTGGTATCGGACTGCTTCCTTTGATGCTCCAAGCGCAGCGTTGATAAGCCTGTCCTTTTTCTTCTGCTGACTGATAAGCGGTGCGATTCTTGCAATGGATTCCTTTTCTGCTTTTTTATCCGACTGGTACTCGACAAAAGGTGACTCGCGGTCTGCGTCGGGTATTATTTCACATCTGCCGAAGCCCTCATTCATACGCATTCCTGCATTGATGAAACGAGGAAGCGACATTTCTGCGCTGCACGAAAAAATCAGAACACTTCCCGCCTTTATACAGCTGCAGTGGGGTCTCTTGAGATTCCATTTGGAATTGTATCCCGATACTGTACCGCTGAGAAGAGAAGAATATTCCAGAGTGAGCTTTTCTCTGACATTTTCATCGGGGAAAATTGCTTCAAGGACTGTTTTTTCCGTAAAACTGCTGTCAATATCAATTATAAGGTCAGAACGAAGAACAGCCGCAGTTCGCGCGGTTTTGCTTACCTCGACAGTTTCCGGGGTGTTCTCCCTGCAGACAACCTTGATAATATCACAGCAGGAATACTGTGCATTCTTGCTGCGTCCAAAGCTCAAAGTGCCTGACACAAGGATATCTGTAATACATTCTGCATGCTTTCCTGCACAGATTATCGTTCCCGCAAACATCTGACCCGCTTCAATACATTCCTGTGTATACAGTGTCTCCTGGGTTCTTGAATGGTGGTAAACGGTTTTTTCTGCAACCTTTGCAACCGCATAGTCGGAAACATAGGTCTTTTTCAGAGGTTTTATTATTTCTTCTCCTTTGTATGAGTACATATTTACAATCTTATCTGTTCCCTTTATCTTTCCAAGATAAAGCGGTGCAGGGAATGAAGGCGCTTTGTTTTCATCACATATATAAAAATTGCCAAAGCTCACCTCGCCGCTGAGGAATATCCTGTTGAAATCTGCCGGTCTGTTTTCAGACTGTTTCTTATTGTATTTGGATGCTATCGCTCCCAGAACCATAGTACCGGGAATATAATCTATGGATGCAGTGCCGCTGCTCTGAGGGATCATCAGATCGTCTCTGAGCTTTACCGCAATGTCTATTCTGTATTCGACCTCGTCGTCAAAGCTGTCGGGAATTTCCCGCTCCTCTATGCCTTCCTTTTCTTCCGTCTCATCAGGGCAAAAAACACATCTTACAGAGCCCAGTCCGCGATTGCGTCTGTAGCCGATATTCCTAAGTGCGCTGCAACAGTTTTTGAACACTTCAATAACAGAGCTGTCATCAGTATCGAGTTCGATATCAGAATAAAAAGCAAGCTCTTGCGAAGGGTCGAAGGGTGAGCATTTTGATACAACTCTGGTAAATCTCAGAGAGTTCTTTTTTGCAGTATCATTTTCAATTGCAGTGGCAGAGCGAACATCACCGAACAGGTTAGTCACACTCTCAGGCGAAATATTATTTTTCTCGATCTCTCTCTGCATTTCCATAAATCCGCTCAGACGCGCATCGGAAATACGCAGCAGTCCTCCCTCGCCGAATCCGCCGCCAGCAGTGCCGAAGAGCCTGTTGATAACATTGCTGTCTGCATCGATAAAGCAGGCAGCCTCTCTCAGACAGCCCTTAATGCGTCTGGCAGGTATATACGGAAGACCGTAACGGTCAAAGCAGGCGTCATTATCTATCACAGAAGAAAAACCTGTGCCTGCTGCCGCACAAAGATCGGACTTCAAGGTAATTTTCAGTCTCATTTATTATCTGCCTCCTTCTTGCCGTAATCGATATCGTCAGCAAACCAGATATCATATACTCCCGAAGCATCAAAAATCAGTTTTTTAAGCCCCGGCGCCTCCTCACGGGAGATCACTGTTCTGCCGCAGTAAGCATTTATTCTGTCCACTTCATACATGTAGTAATCTTCACCTTTGAGAATTGCAGTGTTCAGTGCTTTTACATTGCTTCTTCCTATCGCCCTGAAAAGGGGGATTATCTTTGTCCGGACATCGCTCATGAAGCTTTCCACATTATAGGGAAGCCCCGTAACATGACCATCCTCTTTGCTTCTAAGACCGTGAAGGTCATTGGTAAGCCCGGAACGACAGAAGAAGAAATCAAAACAGTTCGCAGGGGTCTCGCCCTCTTTTGCCAGTGCTTTTGCATTCTCGCAGCATTCTTCAGCAATATCATAAGCTGAAGCAAAAGGTGCATGACTGTGGAATATGGAAATACCTGCACAGGCAGATGATTTTCCGGACTCGCTCAGCGCATCAAAATAGAGCTGGACGAGCCTGAGGGCAATACGCGCATTGCAGATGACAGTAATCTCATCACCGCCGCCGATTACACGGCGATAGTACCATTTGCTGCCCAGTATGCTCTCAAGATATTTTTTATTGTCATTTATCCATTTATCGAATCGTTCAAAAGGTCTTGTTACAAATTTTTTATGTATGTCTGCAGAAAATTTGCGAAGAGCCTGCACCCCATCATCGAATGTCATCTCTTTGCCTGACAGCACATTCATAAGCTCCTGACCAATATTGTTGCCGTCAATGTAAATGACTGCCAGCAGACTTTCTTCACCCTTTTCGGTAACTGCACTGTCAAGATTCTTTGTTTCGTTGTCTGCCTCACTGTACTCTCTTGAATAAGCATTGCGTTTGAGTGCGCCCTCTCTTGTCAGCTCAAGCTCTCCTTCGTTATTTATTTTGCGGCGTTCAACCACCGGCTGGTGAGTTGCAATATCCACATGGGTAAAGGGAGTAACATTGCACGGAGACAGGGAAACAAGCGCTCTTTTTGTATGAGCAAGCTTTTCATATAACTCTTTGCGCAGACTGTTGAAGTCGGAGGGATCTTTAATTTCAATGTGAGCGGCAATCAGCTGCAGGGTATGAGAAAGCTCCAGAACCCTTCTTGACATTATCCTGTTTGCTTTCAGATATGTATCCTCGTCACGGAAAAGCATCATCAGGCTGCCGCCGCCCTTGTAAAGCACCTGGCCGAGACAGCTGCCTTTCATAAAATCGTCTAAACGGATAAAGCTTTCGGAGTTGTTCAGAAACAGTGCCTCGTCACCGCTTTTTTCTGCTCCGAATTCCTTGTTCAGACAGTCTGTCATCTTTTCATATATGCCTTCAAGAAGCCGGGATGCACCGGTAATTTCCTGAATCTTATTGGTTCGGTAAATATACTCCTGCTTGCTCCTGAAATCGTACAGAGCGAGGACAGGGATGCTTGAATATGTGCTCAAATAACCACCCTTTCAAGTATAATTGATTCTGCGAATCACAGAAAAAGACATTTTATACATGCGCATTTCTCTGTGATACATTATATAGCTCACCCTGTCGTTTTTCAAGCAATTATACAAAAGTTAACGGCAAAAAAGTTGGAATTTATTCAAAAACAATACAATTTGCTCGTTGTGTTAATTCAACCGCCTTGACAGTACGAATAACAGCGGCTAAACTATGATGATAGCAGGTATTTATTCCCTTTGACCTTACCGATGCTGAGAATCAAAAGGAGGGGATTTTCCATGTCGTACTCGTATTTTATCAAACAGGATACATACAATAAGTTCTACAAGAATTTCTGGACAGATTATTTTGTCTATCAATACAAGGCAAGTCCTCTTAAATCTGCCCGAGGAACCTTCGATGGCGAATTCAAGATACAGGGAAGCGATGCCCTTATGCCTTATACTACATGGAGCGAATACCGCAAACGACTGGGCAATGTTCTCAGGCTGAAATATCCCAACAATCCCTTTGTTGAAATATATCCGGAAAGCATCCCCGATAAAGCAGACGGCAGCATTCCGGCAATCCATAGTTTCAGGCAGATATTGAAAGAGAGAAACATGGACAGCGACAGCGGAGTCCATTTTGTAACCTGGGATTCAAAATCTCTGCGGGATAACCCCCTTCACCATACCTACAGGTGCTGTAAACCCAGTTCTTTTCCCCGTTATCTGAAAATACTGCACTACTCGCAGGAATTAAAAAGGCAAAGCCTTTCTTCTGTGTTTGATGCAGCCACCCCCAACCGTGTGATGAAGGATACCGACATAAGATTACACACTGAATCAGACGAATGTTCATCTGCCAAAGAGCCCTCAAAAAGAGGCGCGTCTCTGGACACATTCAGAAACAGTCTGTATTACTATGAGCGTCTGGGACTTCTCAGCCACTGCGAAGGCAAAAAAAGCGGACTCTGGAAAATCCCCGAAACAACGCTCACCGATTTTTTCAGCGAAGAATCTGATGAAAAGAATCTTATAGCCGCCCTTCAGTTTTTCTCAAACATCCTGCCCTTTGGCTCTGTAGGCGTCAATCTGCTTCGCAGACTGAATGTGAACAGCACCACCGGTCAGCCTGTTGTAAAACAGAAAAAAACAGAAAGAATCATCATCGGCAGCAAAACAGCTCAGCCGCAGGAAAACAACGATATTTTCCGTTACAAGCATCAGTTTGTCTCCCAGGCATTGAACGATTACAATGTCATTGACCTTCTCTATGTAATCGAAAGCAGCGGCTGGTGCCGGGTGGAATACAGACATCCCATAAGAATGGAGCTCAAAACCTTTATATGCTACCCGCTGCAGATAAGAAGCAGCGCAGACGATGGCAGGCAGTATGTATTCTGTTTTGAGCCTACAAGACATTCTCTGAGAAATGTAAGGATCGATCAGATTGAATCTGTAACGCCGATTTCCAAGGTATCCTGCAGCACGGACAGCAAATATATGAGGCGCCTGTGCTGCAATGAGACCAGAACGGAAATCACTGCGGAAGAACTGACAAATCTCTACGCTGAAGAAATAGATAATTCAAAAGAATGGCTCAGATACTGCTGGGGCGCATCTGCATTTTCCATAGGCTCAAAAATCAAAAAACCTGAGCCCGATCATCTTAAAGTAACATTTTCCTTTGATCCTGAAAAAGAAATTTTCATCGTCAACAGGCTAAAAAGGGAACGTCGTTTCGGCAAAGAACCTCTCGTTGATATGAAAAAGGGTACTATCACCTTTGAAATAGATGTTATGGATGCAAAGGAACTCAATAAATGGATAAAATCCTTCTTCAGAAGAGTTCATATCAGCTCCATAGAACCGGCGGAATCCTCTGCAAGACTTATGGCTGATTTTCAGGAGCAGGCAGAAACCTATCGTACTCATAATCTGCTTGGCGGTCCGATCAGAGACAGCAGCGGTGAAATGAAAATCCCCGATGATATCAAAGTAACCGAGAAGGAAAGCTTTCACTATCATATTTTCAACGAATTCATGAGTGACGGCTCGGAGTATATGGTGCGCAACCTGTATTCTGAAGACTGGAAACGTGATTATTGGTTTAATGATGACTGTCAGCAGGGCATCGATGACCTCAGGTCATTTTTCAGCGAAAGACCGCTTCCCGCACCATCATATAAAGACCTTTTCTGTTCATTGATCCCCCTACTGGAAATTGAAAAACGCTGGCTTCTGTCCATGCTTCAGCATCCTCTTGCAGTGTTGTTTTTTGACAAGGAAAAAATTGCCCCCGTCAGAGACCGTCTTATAGCCGGCGGTGTCAAGGAGCTTCTGAACAGCGAAATACTGTACTCCTTCGGGCAGCATTCCGATATGGATTACCTGCTTTCAGATGATTCAGCCAAAGAACACTACATTAAAAACTTCCGGCTATTCAGCAACGCTGCAGCAAGCTGCAAACCGCTGCTCATTGAATATATGAGCTTCAGCGGCAATCCTCTCAGCGGTGCATTTTATCCTCTGCGAATGGAATACTCTCTGCGCGAAAAGCGTTTCAGGGTGTTGTGCTGCGAAGAAAACACCGGAATAATTTACACAATAAATCTTGAAAGACTCAGCAGCGCTTCTGCTGCTCCTTTCAGCAGAAACATCCCTCCCTGCGGAAATGCAGAAAACCGTATGGGACTGCTGGCATCGTATATAAAGACGCAGCGCGAATACGTTGTAGTCAGATTCACCGACGGCCGCAACACAGCCGACCGCATACTGAATGAATTTTCTTCTTACCGTAAGTGCTGCACAAAAAACCGTGAAACAGGCGTATATACCATGGTTCTCTGGTTTGACAGTTCTGACTGTAAGGATATTGCCATAAGGCTTATGGGCTACGGAGCGTATGCAGAAGCAGACGGTGACGGGGTTGAGCACAGCAATGTGCGAATGGAAATATTATCAAGACTGGAAGACCAGGAACGGCTTAACCGCCAACTGGAAGGGGATAATCCTGAAGGAGAATCAGTATGATTAATCGGCACGAATTTGAAAAAATCATTTTATCAGAGGACTTCCTCAGCGTCAGTATGCAGCCGGAGATAAAGGATCAGCTGCTGTCTATTGATCCTGCCGTAAAGGCAATGGACGGATTTGAGCACCGTAATCCCCATCACTGTTATGATCTTCTGGAACACACGATTCACACAGTGAACAGCATAAACTGCGACAACCTGACTGATAATGAAATCTGTCTCATCAGAACAGCAGCTTTTTTCCATGATATCGGAAAGCCTGATTCTGCAATCGAAAAACCCGGCAAGCTGGTTTTCTACGGTCATGCCAAAAAATCCGCAGAAATAGCTCTTCCTATTCTCCTCAGACTGGGTTTTTCTGCGGAAGAAGCCGCAAGAATACAGTTTTTTATCAGAAATCATGATATGTTTATTTCCTTTGTGCTTCCCACAGACGATTACGACAGAAACAATGTATTCCTCAAGGTCATCAACAGGGAAAATGTATTCGAAGCAATGGCAGATGCCGCAAAAAAGGAAAAGACAATTGACCCTGATAAAAATGATTTTCTGCTCCTTCTCAGGCTGTGCGAAGCTGACGCTATGGCTCAGAGCGAATTCGTTTACAACGATAGCGGAGATATGATTGACTCCAGAGAACACAAGCTGGCTAAATTCCGATCAATCAGGGAGATTATTGGCAATTAACGAAAAAAGTCCCGCTTTAGCGGGGCTTTTTCAATTGTTCCAACTTTCTGACCTTTATATCAATTTACAGGTCCGCCGCAAAAACTTATACTTAATACATTCAGTAAGCGCACTTTGGAGGTGACAGCAATGAAAAGATATATACCCTATGATAAGCTTTCCAAAAAAGCAAAAAGAGACGAAGATAAAAAGAAGCGTGTCGTCTGGAGCGATATGGGAACGGAGTCTCCCGTGACAAAGGTGGAAAAGAGCAAGAAGGTATACTCACGCAAAAAGAGCCTGAAGGATCTGCAGCGTACTCTTAAAGAGGATTGACCTTCCTGCTTTTTTCATTATATAGCCCTCGCAGCTCTCATATAAATCCCGCCGCTGCCTGATATCCCCTGTGTCAGGCGGTTGTTCTCCCCCATTTTTCACCACCAAGAATTGTTCCAACTTTTTCTCCGTTTACCATAATGACAAATCTCCCAATATCTGTTAACCTGATAATGCGCTCAGGACAAAGGGTTCTTTCCTGAGTGCGGACGGTCCCTCCGCTGAGACCGTTACGACAAAAAAGAGCCCTGATGATAATTTTTGAAAAGGAGTGTTTGGTTTGAAAAACACACGCAGCTTCATCAAAAGGCTTCTCGCAGCAGCACTCGCGCTGGTTCTGTTTGTCTCTATGATTCCCCTCAGCGACGCAATGGAGGTTGATGCGGCAACCGTCAACAGCGTCAAGTCCTATATCAGCAACGCCAAAACCGGCGCAATCTACACCCATTGCCCCAATGTCAAGATCACTGTTTACAGCGACCTCAAGCTCTCAAACCCTCAGGGATGGGTCAAAGCTGAGGAAATCAGAATCACCGGCATGAGCAAAACCGCTCTCAGAATTGAATACTACTCCACAGCTACAAGAGGTACCCGTACAGGCTACATCAGCTTCACCGCAATCTTCCCCGATACAGGCTACGATTGCTGGAGCTTTACCTCCACCAAGAGCATCAAAGTCTACCGCATGGGCAACGGCTCTACAAAGTACGGTACAATAACCCGCAATGACCGCTGCCATGTAGTAGGTGAGCATCTTGGCAAGTATATTGTAATCTACCCTGTAACAGGCAAAAATTACTCCAAGATGGGTCTTGTATCCAAATATGATATCTCCTGCTACGCACCTGTTGACCTGTACGCAATCATCAACGGCACAGACAGCAGCGATGTTCAGCGCAGACTTGACTCCATCATAAACGGTTCTGTCTCCTACAACGACTCAACCGTCATGAAGGTCGGCAGCACATTCACCGGCAAACGCGCAAATGAGCAGTGCAAGGGATACGCAAAGAACGTATTCTACATCTGCTTCAAGGTAACTCCCGGCAGCACCCAGAGTTCTCCCAGCAACTATCTTCTTTACGACGTCAACGGAATGTACAGAGTCGGTTATGTAAATAACATGTCCGAGGACAATGTGCGAAACCTCTTCTCTTCCGCCCGCCCCGGTGACTTCGTGCAGATTCGCCGTTCACACGGAGGTCCACATTCCGCAATCGTTTATTCTGTAACCTCTGAGGGCGTTACTTTCCTGGAAGCAAACCTCGACGACAGAAACACCGTTTTCCTCCGCACATACACCTGGTCTCAGCTCTGTAAGAAGAACGCCGCCATGAGCGTGTACACCGCATCTGACTACAGACTCAAGTAAGATTCACATGCGCTGATATTCTCAGCACAAAGCCCCCACGGCATCCTGATGC
>JAZUPA010000193.1:0-7463 GCA_045604945.1 Acutalibacteraceae bacterium | reverse complement strand
GGAGGGAGAGATTTGATAAAACCGCATAATTATGCGGTTTTGGACTACCCCTCAGTCACTTCGTGACAGCTCCCCTGACAAGGGGAGCCAAGTGTGGTGACTTTTTTGACAAGCTCAAGCACATGGCGAAAGCCATGTTCTTTTTCTGTATCTGTCTTTTATCTTACGCCTGTGTCTCAGCGGTACTCTTCTTCTTTTTGAACTTGTTTATAAGCTTTCCGAAGAAGTTTTTTAGAACCCCTGCAACACGTTTGTATTCCTCTGTCTTTCTGTATATCAGCCATATGATAACGTTAGGTATGGCAAGACACATTACGATCTTTATCACAAAGGAAACAAACAGAGGCATATTTGGGAATATTCCCGCAAAGCCGTCGGTGGGGTGTCCCGGTCCGAAAAGCAGCCAGCCGAGCCCATAGGTGAATACGCCGCTGCCGATGGCAATAACAAGCTGTGCGGCTATGGTTGCAAAATAAGATTTAAGCGGCTTTTTGAACACATGCTTATATATCAGCATGGGGTCATACCACTGGCTGGTGGCGATATGGGAAATAAGTGTTGCAAGCTTTACGCCCACAATACCCATTACAGGGTCCTTGCCGCCGTTGCCCATCAGGTATCCGAGACCGATGGAAAAAGCAACATTTACAACGCACAGGAAAATAGGTCTGTATTTTCCCTGCACAAAAAGTCCGTTTGCATTTCTGAGGGAGTTGACAGGAGCCATGATAATGTGGGAATAGAACACCGCCACAAGCGAGACGGGCAGCCAGAGACTCAGAACGAATTCCTCTTTTCCGAGCCACAGATAAATAAAGGGATTGAGCAGCACCACAAAGGATGTTGAACAGAAGCTTGCGACCCAGAAGGACATGAACTGCAGTGAACGGAAGGTCTTGTACTGATATTCTGCATCCTTTTCCGCCGCAAGGTTTCCGAGACTTGGTGTCGCGGAATTGAAGAACTGCATTATAACGACTCTTATCTTGTTGGTGACCAGCCTGTAGTTAGAGACATAACCGACATAAATGGTGCCGAACATGGAAGAGGTGATTATACTGTCAAGGCTTGCGTTGACCTCATGGCACACCTTGTATATCATCAGAGCGCCGACATCCTTGTAAAGCTTCTTCTTCTCTTCCTTGCTGAGTCTTTCCTTGGTGTTGTAGTCCACCTCGGGATAACGCTTTGTGGTGTAGGCGGATATGATTCCGTTTGTAACTCGCGTGATGACGATTCCTGCGATGAGGTAGGTAAGATAGATGATTATCCTGTTTTCGGTGACGACCTTGTGCATTATCAGCAGAATGGCACACTCAACCACCAGCTTGACAAGGGACATCACCATCTGTATCCAGGAGATCTTTCTTCTTTCCTGATGGGCTGACAGCAGTGTTGACTTGTAAATCTGCAGGTATGATACCGCGGAGTTTGCCACATACAGCATGAATATCAGTATCAGGTGCTTTGATACCTCATCCCTGACATCTGCGCTGATCTTTTCTGCCGGTACCAGAATATCCATAAACGGCACCATGATAAGTCCCATCGCAAGCACCGCAAGGGCTACTATGCGGTATGCACTCTTGTAGAACTGCATCAGTGCGGATATCTTTCTGTTGTCCCCGTCAGCGATAGGCTTATAGAGCGAAAATGCTATTGCAGAGGAGATTCCCAGCTCTGCAAAGGAAAGCAGGTGAAGAAGGTCTGTGAACAGACTTGATATACCTGTATATTCCGCGCCCAGTGTGCTGATAAAGACTGAACGCATGATAAAGCCGGTGAATATATTCAGCACCTTTGACGCCATACTTACCGTAGTGTTCAGCGCGGTATTCTGAGTCCTGGATTTCTTCGCCAAGTTTTCAGCACCCCTTTCACAGTGGTGTTTTTTATTTTTCGATAATTAATTGCTGATTATCAATAAATTTTTGTTTTTCTATGCGAATTATAATACACCATTTACCATTGGTGTGTCAAGGGTGTTTTTGTGTCGGCAAGATGAAAAGTATGCCCTGTGCAGCGGCACGGCGATATATTGACAACAAAATCCAAAAATGTTATTATGAATAAGCTTTTTTGGGAGGTAATATTATGGATACACCTGCAGTAAGCGTCATCTGCCTGGTCTACAATATGAAGGATTATCTCAGGGATACCTTTGAGGGGTTTCTCCTTCAGAAAACCGATTTCCCCTTCGAGGTTATCGTCCATGATGATGCATCGACAGACGGTTCAACGGAGATAGTGCGCGAATATGCGGAAAAGTATCCCGATCTTTTTGTTCCCATTATCCAGACAGAAAACAAGTATTCTCAGAAAATTCCCATTACCATGGGTATCATACTTCCCGCTGCCAGGGGAAAATACAGTGCCTACTGCGAAGGGGACGATTACTGGACAGACCCGCTGAAGCTTCAGAAGCAGTATGATTTTATGGAGTCCCATCCGGAATACACTCTTTGCTGCACCAAAATCCGTCAGATAGACTTCTCCGCCTCCCGTGAGCCTGATAAGCTTATTGCGCCCATAGGATATACAGGCGAGGTCACTCTGGAGCAGATACTCAAGCTCAAGGAAAAGCAGCCTCTCTGCACCTGCTCGATGTTTTTCCGTACCGACGTAATGCTCAGATGTCCTCCCGAATTTCCAAGCAGCGGCGAGCGTATGAAGACCATATGGCTCGGACTTCAGGGCAAAATCTGGAATATCGACGAGGAAACAGGCGTTTACAGGCGCGCACGTCCCGGCTCCTGGACAGAATCCAGCTGGTACACAAAAAAAGAACAGAAGCTGCGCGTTTATTACAACCGCATTGCCAATCATATGTTCATCAATGATTACAGCGGAAAGAAGTATGATGAGTATTTCCAGGATATTTACCTTGAATATATGAAGCTTGCACTTCGTGCAGGCGCAAAATACAGAGATATTATCCGCGGCGAGGTCAGCGAATGCCATAAAACACTTTCCTCCCGCAGAAAGAATTATCTGCGGCTCTATAATTTCATGCTTCCCCTCATTGCCTCCACCGCAAAGATAAGAAAGAAGCTCAGAAAATCATAGCGCAAGCAATTTACTCACAGGAGGGTCAACACTATGTCAACACCTGCAGTCAGCGTAATATGCCTTGTATATAACATGAAGGACTATCTCAGACAGACCCTTGACAGCATACTGATGCAGAAAACCGACTTCCCCTTTGAAATCATCGTACATGATGATGTCTCCGATGACGGCAGTACGGACATCGTCCGCGAATATGCAGAGAAATATCCTGATATCATCGTGCCTGTCATACAGACCGAAAATCAGTATTCCAAGGGCGTCCTCATCACAAGAGACATCGTGCTTCCCATGGCACGGGGCAAATACTCTGCATACTGCGAGGGTGACGACTACTGGACAGACCCGCTCAAGCTCCAGAAGCAGTATGATTTTATGGAAAGTCATCCTGACTACTCTCTCTGCGCCAATAAAACAAGAATGGTAAACTGCTCCGATCCCAAAGCAAAGGATATCCTCATCGGTGCAATGGATCATACAGGCGAAGTCACCGTTGATCAGATATTCCGCCTCAAGGACAAGCAGGCATTCTGCACCTGCGCAATGTTCTTCAGGACAGATGTCATGCGTGCCTGTCCCGATGATTTCCCCTCAAGAGGAGAAAAGGTAAAAATACTCTGGCTTGGCTTCAACGGAAAAATATGGTATATCGATGAGGAAATGGGCGTCTACAGACGCGAGCGTCCCGGCTCCTGGACCGCAACCACATGGCTGCAGGAAAAAAGCAAAAAAGTCAATGCTTACTATGCTTATCTCCGTGTCTATAAGCGCATCGATGACTTCACCGAGGGAAAATACAACGAAGGCATTCAGCACATCTATCTGCATTACCTGAAGATGATCCTTCGCGCAGGCGGTAAGCTCAGTGAGCTTACCAAGGGCGAAGGCGTAGGCAGAGAATGCTACGACAGACTCAGCGACGACAGAAAGAAGGAGCTGCGCACCTATAAGCTGCTTCTCCCTGCCCGAAAGGTCGTTCAGGCAATAAAGAAAAAGCTTAAGAAATAAGATCATATCACATAAAAAACCTGCTCGGGCTTCGAGCAGGTTTTTATTTTATCCTCTTTCCGGTTTTCGCACTGAACAAATCTTATCCACTGCAAACCGCAAGACAATCGATGCGGCTATCGCAACCGCCACAACGGCGATATAGCCCGGTATCGAGCGGAAATTTATCCCAAAGCAGCTGAACAGCCTGATTGTACCGATATGTGTTATATATAGCTCCAGTGAGTGCTTTCCTGCCCATTTCAGCGCAATGCTGACAGGCTTTGCCTTTATGTATTTGAAAAACAGGACTATAGCAACGATAAAGAACAGTGAATACAGGCAATGTACATAGTACATCGGCACCGCAGATATCACAGCCTTTGTCCTTTCGATGGAACGCATTGCTTTCAAAACAAGTCCTGCGGCAGCCATGATATATAAGCCTGCCTTAACAGGCTTGTCTTCGTAGGTCAGCCTTCCGAAATACATTCCGATAAAGAATGTCGGAAATCTGCGCACTGCCTTGGATATGTTACCGAACATCTCAGGGCAAAGATACTTTACGATCTCAGCAAAAATCACTGCTCCTGCAATCCACAGCACAATGCAGAGCAACGGTCTTTTTCCGCTGATCCCCCTGAATACCAGCGGTGCAAGCAGATACGTCACGCAAGCCATAAGTATATACCAGAACAGACAATCACCATTTGTAAAGAAGGTCACAAAGGTAAAGTCAAGTATGGCTTTGAGCACCTTTCCTCCGTCAAATATAATGTCATCGATAATATATACCAGCGAACCCCATATCAAATATGGAAGAAGCACTCTCGTAAAACGCTTTTTAAAGAAATCCGGCAGATTCCAGTTGGACTTCAGCGAAAAGAACAGACCGATACCCGATACCAGCAGAAACATTTCCACTCCTATAGAGGAGAACACAATTTCATACAATTTCCCTATAAAGCCCAGAGGGTTATCATTATGCTTATAGTACATAAAAAAATGCAAAAGAATTACCTCTATTGCACCAATTCCCATTATTTCGCCTCTGAAGCTGCTCAAATCGCTGTACCTTAGCAGAGTTTTGTCTTCCGACATAATTCCCCACCTCTTTCAGTTGATCTTATTATAATACTGACTCTAAATAAAAAGGTTATTTCAAAAATCCGAGCGGAACGCCCTGCTTTTTCTGACGCGAAGTATTTTTGTTAACTGACTTATTTGAAATTAGTATAACTCATCTTTCAATAAATTTAAAGATGTTATAAACATGAAGCACTGCCTGATAAAAATCAGGCAGGGCTTTCAATCAGCTGTATCTTATTTGTTTATATACTCAAAAAGGTTGGGATGGCAGTCAGCTATTTTAACCTTTTTTGTTTTTCCCTTGGTATCAGTATAGGTCCACTGAGCATTTTTGCCCATCTTTACTATCTTAACATCACTCATGCAGACTGTGTGTACACTTTTGAAGTTGGGTGTATTCCTGACGCTCTTTCCTTCATTTACGCTTTTCACAACAGCTGCTGCAGTATCCTTGTCCTGACTTGCAACGAAGCAGAATTCATTGTACTTTGCCTGAGCAGCACCTGCAACACCGCTTCCCGCAATAGCCTTATAGGGCTTGTATTCAAGCTTCCACAGCTTTTCACCGTCGGTTATGAATGCCCTGTAAATTGCCTTGATCTTATAATTATGGAATACGGGTACGACAAAAATGCCGAACAGAATGACGAGCATTGCAACGCCAAGGGCAATAAGGCTGAGTGTTTCGGAGGGGTTGGGGACAAGCATTACAAATGCAATATAAAGCAGCACTGCAAGGCAGATAGTAATCCAAACCATGCTGACTTTGATTGCAGGCTGGGAGTATGTTCTTTTCTTCTTTGCATATTCTATGCTGTAGGGGAAAAACTGCTCTTCGCGGACCTCTGCTGCTTCGGCTTTTATTTCTTCAACATTTACATTTTCGGGTACATTGCTCATTTTCCTTTTCCTCCTTGTTGTTTTGAGTGCAAAAATCACCGTGGGTATTTGATAATCAGACTAATTTCAATATCAATATTTCCTTTGTGTCCTGTCGCAGGACATACCACGGCTGAATTTAGTGTACATTAAATTTTGTCCTATGTCAAGACGGTCGGAGGGAGTTTAATGGCAAGAATAATTGACGGCAGTGAAATGAATATGGTCGGGTACAGGGTTCGAGAAATCCGGTGCAAAAAGAAAATGAGCCAGCAGGAATTATCCGACAAGCTCGAAACAATGGCAATCTATATATGCCGCGGCTCCATATCCCGAATCGAGGATAAACAGAGAACAGTGACGGATATTGAGCTCTACGGACTTGCCGCCGTCCTTGGTGTGGATATAAAGGATCTGTTTGAACTCTGAACCATTGTCTGCGAAAGCCCGACACCTTACGGTATCGGGCTTTTTCTCTTATTTCTTCTTCTCGAGAAGCCTGAATACAGGCTTTTCGATGAGCAGTATTCTCAGCTGATCAATGAGGTTGCAGATTATGAATATCGCAAGGACGCTGACCACGGCATGGAGAACAAGATACGGAGAATCGTACATTTCCTTGTTCTTAAGTGTATCCACCCAAAGCCAATGGCGCATGGTGTCGCTGTTGGAATGAATCAGCAGAACACCGAAGGTTGATGCTCCGAAAGCGTTTATCACCTTGCTGTACTTCACCTTCAGATTCTTGAAGAAAAGAAATGAGGACAACGCAGTGGTAACCGCAAACAGCAGCTTGAAAAACTTTGTGGCTGTGATGTTTGATTTGCACATAAAATATCCGGTAATAAGTACAAAGCAGTTTATGCCTGTCTTGCCCCATGCCCCGAAAAGAAACAGGAATATGGATCTTCCCGACAGGGGGTCTGCATACATGGGAGTGGTAAGTCCCGAATTTACAACATAATGATGTGCAACTATCAGCAGCATTACTATTATGCGGTACAGCTCATAGATAACACCTCTTTTTGCAATTTACACCATTATACTCCATCCCGCAGGGAAATTAACGAGCTTTTCAAAAACAAACATCCGAAAGGCAAAGCCCTTCGGATGTTTTTCTTTATTTATTTGTCCTCTTCCTCGGATTCATTCTCATCGGGAGTTATCACTATGAGAACGCGGGATATTCTGCGCTCCTCGACCTTTTCGACCGTCAGGCTGACTCTGCCGAGATTGACGGTGGGATGATCGGTGCTCTTGGGTATATATCCAAGCTCGCTGACCAGCAATCCTGCAAGGGTATCGTAATCGCCCTCTGGAAGCTCAATCTCAATAAGGTCAGAAACCTCATCGATAGGCATGGTTCCGTCAACGGTATATGTGTTATCGGAAACCTGCGAATATTCCTCTTCCTCATTGTCATATTCATCCTGGATATTGCC
>JAZUPA010000192.1:0-4276 GCA_045604945.1 Acutalibacteraceae bacterium | reverse complement strand
AGGAAACAATACAGGAAAAGAATGGTTTAAGAAGTATTGGAAACCACTTGTTGGCGGTTTGCTTATATTTGGCGGCTATGGAAATTGCGGAACAGATAACGAAGCTGCAGTTTTCGGGATTTTTGCAGGGCTTGCGCTGCTGGCGTGGTATTTTGTTCCGAAGTATCTTGAGAAGAAAAAAGCTGAGGAAGCAGCCGAGCAGATAAGAAAGGACGAGGAAGAAGAAAGAGCCCGTATGGAAAGGGAAATCGACGAACGCCGCTGGATTTGCGAAAGATGCGGCGCAAACACAAAGGGCAAAGTCTGCGAATACTGCGACTCTCCTTATGAGCAGTAATACAGAAAAAGTGTGTTTAGACATAAAATCATAAACATTTGTCCCTGCTTTGTTTTGCCTTCTCCTTGAGGAGAAGGTGGGTTTTGCGTAAGCAAAAGTCGGATGAGGTGGTTAAAATTTAAGCAGAGACCATAACATTCCACCTCATCAGTCGGCTTCGCCGCCAGGTTCTCCTCAAGGAGAAGCCTTTTACGAAACATTTATAAAAATTACTTCTATAGGACATATATGTTCTTTGACAGTCTGATGCCGCTGCATTTGCAGCGGCTCTTCTTTATGCTTTTCAGTCAGCCTTTCTGACTACCTCGATCTCCAGCAGCTTGTCGGCGATTCGGGTGTTTGTCTCGCTGATAAGCACTGCTATACCCTCAAGAGGGAACATGATAAGGGGGAAATTGCGGAAAAAGCGCTTGCCGAAGGATGCTCACTGACGGGTGCCTTTTTCGACTATGTACAGCCCGAAAATAACCTTTCCGAGACTGCGTCCAAATATGTCCTTGAGGAAGAAGAGGGGGAGATATATGGGCATTGCATTGAAAAGGATTCCGAAAAGACCCAGCTCAGAGAGGGTTTTGCCGTAATCCTCGATGTTCTCGCTGCCTGCAACGAGCATGACAAAAACAACATAGCCTATCATAAAGCAGAGGAATGCGTCAAGAAGCACAGAAAGAAGTCTGCGCAGGCGCATATCGCTGCCGGAGGGACCATCATGTCTGTAAGTTTTCATAGTTTTAAACCGTCCTTTTTATCAGGCTACTTTGAAAAAGTCTCAATATCGCCGTTTTCGTTTTCGAGATACAGCTTTTCGCCGTCAATATAGTAGTTCATGGTTATCTGGTACTTATCCCCCGATGGGTCGGAGAGATTCATGATTATCACGCCGTTTTCGGCGGTATAATTTCCCGACATGGAAAAGCCGCCCAGAGAGACAGACACCGCACCTGAGTTTTTAAAGGATATGCTGGTGCCGGAACCGCCTGTAATGCTGGTCCATGTACCCAGCAGCTCATCGCCGCAGGCGGACATTGAAAGCACAGCGGCAGCGACCAGCAGCACCGCCACCGCAGCGCAGAGAGTTTTTTTCAAAATATCAGCTCCTGTGAGAGTTTGGTAATAAACAGATATGCAAAAGCAGCGGCGATTATTCGTCCTCGTCGGTTTCGTCGTCCTCGTCATCCATCTCAAAAATCTGAGTCATCAGATTTTCGCGGTGCCTGAAAAGACTGTAGAATTCCTTGTCGAATTCACTTTCGGGAGTTCTGCCAATCAGCAGCATCTGGCGCTGTTCTTCGGGGAGTCCGTCCAGCTCAAAAAGGTCGGAAAGAGGCTCGCCGTCAAGTCCGAACTCGAAAAGCCCGTCCAGCTCGTCATCTTCATCAAAGGGGAAATTATCAGCCATGGTGAAGTCTCCTTTTAAAATACATAAGTGTCGGATGCCTTCTAATTCCTGGGTTCATCTATCTCGATGACTTCCACAAGGCAGTTATAATAGATATATCTCTTGCCGTCCAGGTCAAAGAGTACCTTGCCGCCGGATTCATTCTCTTCAATATCAACCTTGCCCTCGTAATGGGCGATAAGCTCCCCTGTGGGGGTGTAGATGTTTATCTCGCGGTAAAGTCCGCCCCCAAGGTCGCTCTGGCAGCTTTTGAATTCGCGCTTCATGTGCTCTGCGTTGAGGAAAAGGAGGAATATGCCCGACAGAATTATCAGGCAGGCAGCGACGATTATCGCTATCTTGACCTTCTTTAACTTCTTTGTCGGAGAAAAGCCTTTCATAATACTACCCCTTTCGCTGATTATTCATTGCCGCCGAACAGCTTTGCCATTGAACCCATATCCTCAAGGTCACCTGTCATGGATTCAAGCTTTCCGAGGGAATCCATGATTCCGATGTTGTAAAGCTCCTCGAGGACGCCGTTGTCAAGGTCAACTTCAGTCTCAGCGCCGTCGGACATATTGCGCAGTTTTACCACACCGTTCTCAAGCTCGGAATCGCCGAGGATGATGACATACTGAGCGCCTATCTTGTCAGCGTACTTCATCTGAGCCTTGAGGGAGCGGGCAGAAAGGTCGGTCTCAACGGAGAAGCCCTCGGCGCGTATCATGCTGGCAAGAGAAGCTGCGCGAATGACTGCCTTTTCACCCAGAGCGGCGATATAGAGCATGGTTTTTTCTTCCTCGGGGAAGGGGGTGTTCTGAGCTTCCATAATGAGCATAATGCGCTCAAGTCCCATTGCAAAGCCGATGGAAGGAAGCTTCGGGCCGCCTACAGCCTCGGAAAGTCCGTCGTAGCGTCCGCCGCCGCAGCAGGTGGACTGAGAGCCCAGACTGTCGGAGACAAACTCAAATACGGTTCTGGTATAGTAGTCAAGACCGCGGACGATTCTGGGATTGATGGAAAACTCAATGCCCATTTCGTAAAGCAATTCCTGTACAGCCTTGAAGTGGTTTTCGCACTCCTCGCAGAGGTAGTCCGTGATAAAGGGAGCGTCGGCGGCAATGCCCTTGCAGACGGGGCTCTTGCAGTCGAGTATTCTCATGGGGTTCTTCTCAAGTCTGCCGCGGCAGGTCTCGCAAAGCTCATCGGTCTTTGCCTCAAAGTATGCCTTCAGTGCAGCGTGATAGTTCTTGCGGCACTCGGGGCAGCCGATGGAGTTAAGCTCGAGGCTTACACCCTCGATGCCGAGAGCGTTCAGAACGTCAGCAGCCATGCTTATCATGTCAGCATCGGCAGCAGGGGAGGGTGTACCCAGCAGCTCTGCGCCGAACTGGAAGAACTCGCGGTATCTGCCAGCCTGAGGACGCTCTGCGCGGTAGCAGGGCTCGATGTAGCAGGCCTTGACGGGGAGAGTATCGCCTGTTAAGCCGTGCTCGATGGCGCAGCGCATAACGCCTGCGGTCATTTCGGGGCGCATGGTAAGGGAGCGTCCGCCGCGGTCGTTGAAGGTGTACATCTCCTTCTGTACAACGTCGGTGGTCTCACCTACGCCGCGGGAGAAAAGCTCGGTGTACTCAACGGCAGGGGTGCGGATAGCACGGAAGCCGTGGAGCTTTGATACCTCCATGCAGGTCTTTTTAATGTACTCCCATTTGTAAGCATTTGCGGGGAGCATGTCGTTCATGCCGCTGAGGGCTTTGATCTTTGCCATTTTTATTACTTCCTTTTTATGAATTTATTTACCTTTGGGGCAATTTGATTGTTAAATTGGAATATAACGAACTGTCATATTGGAATTTTTGTGTTCAACAAATTGATAATAAAATAGAACATTAAATCCATAATTCCATTTCCCCTGAATCACAAAAACCAAACTTTTCATATAAATGCTTTCCTACTTCTGATGGTTTTAATTTTATGGTATGAATACCTTTGCTCTGCAACCATTTTAGTAGTTCTTCCATTATTTTTGAAGAATAACCGTTTCTCCTTTTTTCAGGAATACAATACACATCAATAATATATCCATACATTGGAGTTTTAAAGAAACAAAATGGAACATCTTCCTTAATTACTGCACCACCACACGCAATAACACTATCATTTTCATACACCAGATAATGACAACCTTTTTCTTCTTGATATAATTCTTTGTAAGTTTCATATATCTGTTCTTCGGCATTATCCTGCAACAAAGCTATTGAACCTACTTCTTTAAACATATCCATTTTTAACTTAACAACAATATTTAAATCTTTGATTTCTGCTTTTTTTATTTCCATAGCAATATACTCCATACATACAACTTCAAGTCTATCAGTCGGCTGTTTTGACTATTCTCTCCCTCCGAATCATGCTTGCATGATATAACCTCCCCTCATCAGAGGGAGGCTTTATTGGGCCCCCTCTGACGAGGGGGCTGTCATCGCAAGCGATGACTGGGGGAGAGATAAAAATCTAAACCTTCATCAATCTCTTAACTTCATTATCAATGTGCT
>JAZUPA010000191.1:0-3527 GCA_045604945.1 Acutalibacteraceae bacterium | reverse complement strand
GCGACCCCCACATCAATAGTGATTTCTGAACCATCAGCAGACACAGTGTAATCGCTGATGTACGCCTCGCTTTCTTTGAGAAAGCCGGTACCTATAAGATATGTACCGATTATTGCGATTATCACGATAGCAGAAATAATCATGACCTTTTTCATACAATCACACTCCTTTGTCAAATGAATTGTTTCTTCATTAGCAGGTACAATATCCGTCTATCTTCATCAAGTAATAATTCTTCTTTTTTCAGTGCATAGTGATGAGCAAATTCTGCATCTTCGTATGTGTGTTTGTTAATAACAATAGCATTTTTATATCTTGGTCTCACATGTATGTGTAAATGAGGGTTGGGTATCTTATCTTTATAAAAGTTATTCAACAAACAACTCCAATTACTTAGTTCAGCACCTAATACTTCTTTATAGACGCATTCTAATCTATCTATAATTGTTTTCAGTTCAATCCATTCGGAAATATCCAGTTCTGAAAGACTTCCACAATGTCTATTCAATACCAAAATGCATCTACCGACATAATCTTGTACATCTGCTAAATAAACAGACCAATGTAAGGTCTTATGCAGCAACCATTCATTTTCTTTATAATCACACCATTCACACTTACTCATCATTCACACCTACTTATTCAAGTTATCGATCTGACCATATCACAAATGGAAAAAAACGTCAATGCTTCCAGCGTTACGGATTTCGGCGGTGGCAAGCCCCGACCTTACAACAGGTGTGCATGGCAGGATTTTATGAAACCAGAATATGCCGGGGATAAGATGAGAAATCCAGATTCCGATAACGCAGGAAACTATGTTGGCGAGCGCCGCATACCATACAGCCTTGCCGCGTTTTTGCTCTTTTGAGCTGAATTTGCCCAGAAGCAGAGAATAAACAACAGCCTCCACTGCGAACACGACCAGTTCAAAGAGTATGAAATAGAACACAAATGCGAATGAACCGGAATTGTAATTGATGATGTTCAGCAACACATTGAGCGTGACCTGAGTGATTATGTTGGTGACGGCAAGGAACGCCAGCTGCTTCTTTTCACGATAGCCGAACAGAAGCGCAATAGCCAACTCAAGGATTATTGTGATAACGATGCGAGCGCCGAGGGAAACAAGCTCCCATGTGTAATCATAGCTTTTCTCTGCGGTCAGGGTGCTGTATTCAAAATCTGACAAGTCAACAGTGAAATAGCTGTCAAAGGCATAGCGCTCGTATATAGGGCTCACATAGAACGAATCGCTTTCGGGAAAATATAGCAGGATCTTGAACGGTGACGGGGGATAGTAGGTCCAGTTAAGCTGATTGTTTTCTGAACAATCCCACCATCGCTGCAGGAAATAGAACCCGTCAGAATCCTCATACTCGGCGAAGATCTTCCACATTTCGTATCCTTCGTCATCTTCCTTGTACCACTGATGACCGTCAATTCCGTCCCATGCAGAGGCAGGACCGGTGGATTCATGCTTGGAAAGCAGAGTGCCGTAATATGTTTCGCCATCTATACCTGTAAACTCGATGCGTACAGACGGCTTTGGACCGGTGTCGGCAAAAGCGGTCAAGGGCATTGCGATGACCATTATCAGACAGATAAGGAACGCGGTTATTCTTCGTTTCATGTCTTTCACCTCGCACAAATAATCAGGTTTACGTCAACTATTGCGATTTGGATGTTTAGGGATTTTACTGAACTTCAGATTGCCCAAACAAATCAAAATAACAAGCAGGCTCTTTGTCGTATTGAGTGAGGTAGTCTACTCCGTCGATTGTAACAGTAGAAAGACTCTCATCAACAACAGTTCCGTCTTCGTACTCTATACGTACATAAATACTGTTAGCTCCCGGGGGTAAAATACCACCTTCGATTCTCTTTCCGACAGTGACCGTGCCGAGCCATGCAGTAATCTCACTCATATACTCGTCCGGCACTTCTGTTTCATAAACAGTACCCTTTACTGTGCTGTGGAATGTGATTTTGATTATGTTCTCGGTTGAGAATATAGGAGCGCTTCGATCCACAGTGCCAGAACAACCCGATAGAACGAGGGTGCATAATACCAGCAATACTGCAAACATCCTTTTCATACTTGATTCCCCCTTTGTATTACGATCCTTTAGTGTCATGGAAGTACAATTATATCTGTGACAATACCTTCGGCTATTAAGTCTATCTCCGGATAGGAGTCTGTCTCAGGGCGGAAATCGGTAAAGCCGGGAAGATAGTAAGCGGTATCATCGATTACCGCAAAGATCATCTCGCCGGAATAAGCGAGCATCATTGGAGAAGCAAAGGAGGTTTTGGATGCCAGCGATTCTATCGCCCGACCGAGTTCTTCTGCCTCGAACCAACAGGTAATATACTTGCCATTGTATTCGCTGACGGAGCGTATGCGAGCAATATGTCCGTTCTCGTAAATCAAGTACCAAACGTTAATGTTAGCTGATTGGCTTTCACCGTCGAGCGAAAACACTCTGATTCCTTTGTCTGCACATTCTTTTCCGAGGAATTTGGCTGCATAGTCGTTGTATCCTTCAAGTCCTGAAGTTGTAGCAATATGCAACCCAGCAGATTCATAACTATCAGGAACCACATATTCAACCACGGAATAATACTCGTTTGTGTAACTGCTTTGAGGTGGGTTATGTGCCTCATCGTTAGGCTGAGTACGCAGCATAAGAGGTAAGGCAATGCCGACCGCTAAACAAACAACAGCAGCGACAGATGCCCATTTGATCCAGTTTCGATTACTTTTAGCCCGATATGAAGTAGCCTCTTTGAGATACTTTTCATCAATATCTCCGAGGGCATGAGAAAATGAACTTGATGTCATACAAATACACCTCTTTCAAATAGATGCTTTCGAAGTAGTTTTCGGATACGGGTTAATCTGACAGAAACATTTTTCTCCGTAATTCCAACATACTGAGCAATATCCGAATATGTATCGGAAAACCAGTATCGGCGCAGAAATATCACTCGGTTTTCTTCCGTCAGAGTGTCGAGAAAGTCTTCGATAATGAGTGTCAACTCTTTGCCGTCGATTTCTCTCTCTACGGTGTTAGGTGATGATAAACAGCACTCCAGTTCTTCCATCGCAACATCATAGGTGCTGTTCCTTTTTGCGGCAGTATTCTTCTCATAAAGTTTGAGGGAAAGATTTCTCACGATTCGGCAGAGGAAAGTAACCAGAGGGTTCGGTCTTGCGGGCGGAATAGCATTCCAAGCGCCTAAATAAGCGTCATTGACACATTCTTCCGCATCCTGAGTATTATGCAGAATGTTGTATGAAACACTATGACAAACCCGACCATATTTGAGGTCTGTTTCCTTTATAGCCTGTTCGGATCGTGCAAAGAATAGCTCAATAATTCGCTCATCTTCCATCAAGTTTTACCGCCTCCTTTCACCTATATACTACGGAATTGATCCGAAAAACTACGCGAAAAGAGTGTATTTGAAAAAGTGTAGGCGTATCAGTTGCTGCCAAGTGCCTTGATATACTCCATATCTTC
>JAZUPA010000190.1:0-17278 GCA_045604945.1 Acutalibacteraceae bacterium | reverse complement strand
CTCATGGCGTGCGTACTTCTGCATTATAGCGGTCTTTTCTTCTCTGGTCATGGTTATTACCACCTCTTTAAATACTCCCAAAAGGTCGCAGGAAGTCGGATCGTAGCCATGTCGTTCTGTGAGCCAAGGAGTTGATTTATGACATTGTCTTCCTAAGACCGCTTGGCCTCCGACTTCCTCATGGCGTGCGTACTTCTGCATTATAGCGGTCTTTTCTTCTCTGGTCATGGTTATTACCACCTCTTTAAATACTCCCAAAAGGTCGCAGGTAAGGGTATCGGTGTTCCTTTAAAAAGGCATACGCCCATATCCGCGACATTCGGTGCTTGAGCATTTTAACATAACTTCACTCAAAGGTCAAGCATTATTATGATGTGCAATAAGGTTTTTTATATGTATTTCACGGCAGATGCCCAAGCCCTCTCAGCGCCCCTTCGGGGACACCTCATGAATATTGACAATATATGCAAATCATGATAGAATTTCTGTAACTCAAAGAGTATCGGAGGTAATTTTATGTTTTGTCACAACTGCGGTTCTGAATTGCCCGATGTTGCCCGTTTCTGCGCTTATTGCGGAGTGACCCAGACAGACTCTGCGCCCGCTTCGCCTGAAAATAATCCTCCACGCAGTCAGTCTTCCGACGGCTTCCTTCCGAAGCTTAAAGCTTTCGCCGCCTCTGCCGCAGACAAGGCAAAGGAGCTTTTCGGCAAGGCAAAGGATTTTGTCTGCGGTCTTTCAAAGAAGCAGCTTATTATTTTCGGCAGCGTCGCCCTTGCGGTGATCATCGCAATAATAATCCTCTTCTCCGCTCTCTGCAGCGGCTGCGGCGGAGCTGCTCACGGTATTGTTGAAAAATACCTCAAAGCTGTGGAAAAAGAAGATACTGCCGCTGTTACAGAACTCTATCTGCCTGAATATATTGAACAATGCGCAGAAGAAACCGGCTTTGCCCCCGAGGATATTGTGACCAGAATTGATACTGTTTACTACATATTCGGCGGAGACGACCAGCTTGACGTTGATGTAAAGCAGTATAATCCCAGCCAGTATGCCGATATGATGCTCGGCTATTTCCCTGATATGACCGACGACGAAAAGAAAGCAGCAAAAGAAGAGCTTCTTTCCGGCATGGAAGGCTTTGCCGACAGTTTCCGCACATATTATGAAGCTGATATATCAGACTATTCCTTTGCTGTGGCAGAGGTGGATTTTGAAGGGTCTGAAGACCAGCTGATTGCTGTTTTTCTTGTCAGATCAAACGGCAAGTGGTATATCGCAAACACCAACTACGGCGAAATGGGTCTTGATTTCTGACAGAATACAGTCTATCTGAATTTCAGCTGATTTCAAGGAGGTTTTATCAATGTTCTGTCCTGAATGCGGTGCAAATATTTCCGACACCGCCAAATTCTGCTCTGAATGCGGAGCTGCCCTTGATTCGGAGCCCGTTTCAGCCGACACCGCAGTTCCCTCTGAAGCCCCTGCTGCAGCTCCCTCTGCCGCTCCTTCAAAAAAGAAGCTTGTCACCGTTATCTGCTCTGCTGCAGCTGTAATTGTCGTTCTCTGCCTTGTTTTCTTCTTTGCCTGCGGCGCTCTGGACAACTTCGCACGGAAAGACATTGTGGAAAAATATCTGACCGCTCTTGAGAACGAAGACCCTGATACCATCGCAGAGCTTTATCACCCGAACATTCCCAAAGCCGAGGGTTATACCTCTGATGAATTTGCGGAATTTGTCGATGATGAGGATCCCTGTTTTTACATCTTCGGCGGCGAGAAAATCGCTGACCGCAGCATCAGAATCGAATCCATGGAAGAATTCCTGAACAGCTATGTCGAAGTTGTATTCAGCAATTACGACTATTATATCGGAGAAGGCTATACCAAGGATGAGCTTGAAGAGCTGAAAGAGGAAACTCTGAGGGAAACGGATACCATGATGGAAGAGGTCTACGCTCTCTGCCGCGACTACTATGATTTCGAAGCTCAGGCTATTGCCTTTGCAACTGTGAATGCATCCTTCGAGGAAAGCGGCGACGAAACCATCATGATTGCCCTCGTAAAGGTCAGCGGCAAATGGTATATCATATCGACCATTGACGAAGGTATGGATGATTTAATGTTCTGATAAATCTGCCCCCCTGAACTCTGCCCTGTAAAAAGGGCAGAGTTTTTTATTTATTTTCGCTTAACCATTGTAAATACACTCGAAAAATGTTATGATATAGTGTACATCTTCAAAGGAAGTGTTTCGTATGAATGCAGTTGACAGATTTTTAAAATATGTGACCTATAATACAGTCTCCGACCCCAAGGGACAGACACGTCCCAGCACCGGGCTCCAGTTCATTCTGCTGAAGGATCTTGCCTGCGAGCTTGACTCCATCGGCGCTGTGAATGCACGGATCGGCAAGGAGTGCAATGTCTACGCCGAGATCCCCGCTACTGAGGGATGCGAGAATCAGCCCACAATCGGACTTATCGCCCATGTTGACACCTCCCCTGCAATTTCAGGTGAGAACGTAGTACCGTCTATAGTCAAGAATTACGACGGCGGTGAGATAAAGCTCGGCACAAGCGGTTATGTCATGAATCCCGAGGAATTCCCCTCTCTCAAGGCTTATATCGGTCAGGACCTCATCGTCACCGACGGCAACACACTCCTTGGCGCTGACGACAAGGCAGGTGTTGCAGAGATCATGACCGCTGCAGAAGCTCTGATTTCAAGTGATATTCCTCACGGAAAGATCGTCATTGCCTTTACCCCTGACGAAGAAATCGGGTCAGGCGCAGACGGTTTTGATATCGAAGGCTTCGGTGCCGATTTCGCCTACACCATCGACGGCGGAAAGCTGGGCGAGCTTGAGATGGAGTGCTTCAATGCCGCTTCTGCTGTCATCGATATCAAGGGTTTCTCCATCCATCCCGGGGATGCCAAGAACAAGATGGTCAACGCCGCCCGAATTGCAACGGAATTTGCATCCATGATGCCCCTTTCCGATACCCCCGAGCACACCGAGGGCTACGAGGGCTTCTTCCATCTCTGCGAGATAAGCGGCAGCGAGGACAGCGCTCATCTTGAATACATACTCCGCGATTTTGACGCAGACAAGCTTCAGTGGCGAAAGGATTTTGTAAAGAGCGTTGCTGATATGCTCAACGTGCGCTACGGCGAGGGTACTGTAAATCTCACCATCACCGACAGCTACCGCAACATGTACGAAATGGTAAGTCCCCATCCCGAAATCATCGACCGCGCAAAGGCTGCCTTTGCAGAAAACGGCGTTGAGGTCATAATGACTCCCATCCGCGGCGGCACTGACGGCGCAAGACTTTCCTGGGAGGGGCTCCCCTGCCCCAACCTTTCCACCGGCGGACACAATTTCCACGGACGTTTTGAGTATATCCCCGTTCAGTCTCTTGAGAAGATGGTCGATGTAATAATCTCTCTGGTGCGCGCACGGTAATCACGGAGGAAAATTATGAAGATAAACCGCTTCAGATATGCCATTCTTTCACTTATTCTCGTGCTTGTTATTACCGCTGTCGGAGGCTGCTCCTGCGGAAAAGATAACGGTGTTCCCCAAGCGATCACCACTCCCGATTACACCACCCCCTCTGACATCAGCACTTCCGATATAAGCACTTCTGACATAAGCGAAAGCGATATATCCTATTCTGATATTTCCGGCAGCACAGATATCACAGAATCCGTTCCCGTTACAGAAACGGATTCTCCTGCTGCCGAAGAATCGGCAGCCACCACCACCGCCACAGAAGCAACCTCCTCCACAACCCGCAAGACCTCTTCCTCTGCTTCCGACGACGGCAAGAATGCTCCCGGCGTTCACAAGCCCAACTACAAGACAAAATACTATATTGTAGTTCATACAGGAAGTCAGTCGGTCGCTGTCTACGGCAAGAATGAGGACGGTTACTACACTGAGCTCATTAAGTGCTTTACCTGCTCCACAGGTACAAAAGGACACGAAACCCGTACCGGCGCTTACACCATCTGGAGAAAGTTCCGCTGGCGCGCTCTCGTAGGCGGTGTTTACGGTCAGTATAACAGCAGTATTTCAAGAGATTATCTCTTCCACTCTGTCCCCTATCTCAGACAGAGCGTAGACAGGCTCGATACCAAGGAATACGACAAGCTGGGTTCTCCTGCATCCCACGGCTGTATCCGCCTTTGTGTCCGTGATGCAAAGTGGATTTACGACAACTGCGCTATTGATACTCAGGTGTATATCACAAACACCTCAGGTCCTGCAGGTCAGGGCGTCCCTCCCAGAAACACCGATTCTGCATACGATGGCTGGGACCCCTCCGACAAGTGGGCAAAGCATAACCCCTATTTCTATTCCGCATCCACCGCAGCCACCACTACCACAACTGCTGCGACAACTTCAACCTCAGCCCCCTCCGCTGAGACTGAAACCTCCTCTGCAGCGACAACTGCATCCACAACCACCACAACAACAACGACAACAACGACAACAACGACCACTACCACCACTGCAACCACCACTACTACAACTGCCACTACTACAACTGCCGCGCCTCCTCCATCCGAAGAGGCGGGTGAATAAAAAGGAGGATAAGCCTTGGGTCAGTACGCACAGGAATACAACCGAAAAATGCAGTCCCGTCAGCGTGCCGGAAGAGTAACCCTTCTGACCGTTATCACTCTGCTGTTTTTTGGTTTATCCACATGGGTGAGTATTTCCCTTGAAAACGGAACCCTTCTCAAAGAGCTGGGTCTCGAAGGTGAGTCAGCCCCTTCTCAGGGTACATATGAGGAAAACTTTACCCTTTCTTCCACAACCCAGACTACCCTTACCGAATACGAATATGAAGAGATGACGGAGAGCGATATTCCTCTCGATATGATGGATGATGCTCCCCCTGTGGTCTCTCTTACCGACGCAGAAAAGGAACAGCTCCCCGAGGTGCTCCCCATTCTTGCGGATGTTATCGTTGAGCCCAATTATCAGTCTGACCACTATATAGTTGTCTATGTCGGAACACAGTGTGTTGTGGTCTACGGCAAGAACGAAGAGGGTCAGTATGCCGTCGAGGAGAAGGTTTTCATCTGCTCCACAGGCACTGAGCAAAATCCCACCGAGCCGGGGCTTTACACCATATTCAAGAAGCAGCGCTGGGGTATGCTTATGGGCTCCCCCGAGGACGGAATAGATAACTACTGGGGACAGTATTGCTCCTCCATCGGCAACGGTTATCTCTTCCATTCGGTCCCCTACCGCGCAAAGGCTGCGGATATGATGACCATGAATATGTACAATAATCTCGGCAAGCGCGCTTCTCACGGCTGCATCAGAATGACCACCGCTGACTGCAAGTGGATATTCGACAACTGCGCTTACGGTACTCAGGTCCATGTGACCATGAAGGAAGGTCCCACTGCGGCTACTCCTCCCCCGCTCAATTATACAGGAAAATACTGGGGCTTTGACCCCACTGACAAGTGGACGAAGGAGAATCCCTATTACGGCGGCATAGGAAACACCACCACCGACCCCAACGCAACAACCACCACTGTTTCCACCACCGCTTCCACCGAATCCACTCAGTCCACAACCTCTGCCACCACCACAAGCACCGCAACCTCTGCCTCTGAAACCACCACAACCTCAACCACCACTACAACTACGACCACAACGACCGAGGCAACAACCACTACCACCACTGCAGCCCCCTCAGACAATACTGATGCGGGCAGCGGAACCGAATAATCCATTATGTGCTGACGGATAATCCGTCAGCACTTCTTTACGGAGGTCACTATGTACGGCTGGCTTATTGTTAACGGATATTTCAAATCGGATAAATTTGAAGAGCTTTTTTCTCTTCTTCTCACCGCCGCAAAAAAACAGGGAATCACCCTTGAAAAGGTGGAAAACTCCTCTGTTGCTGCAGATGTTCTTACAGGTGAGATAATCGCCCCCAAAACGCGCCGTCCCGACTTTGTGCTGTTCTGGGACAAGGATATAAGGCTCGCAATGACCCTCGAGGCCTGCGGAATCAGGCTTTTCAACAGCGCTGAGGCTATAAGGCAGTGCGACGACAAGTCCCTGACATATCTCGCACTGGCGAAGGCAGGAATAAAACAGCCCCGCTCATTTATCGCGCCCTTTGCCTTTGCACGCTCCCCCAGAAATAATGCTGAATTCTTCTTCCGCTGCGCAGGAGAGCTTGGCTATCCCATGGTAATCAAGGAGTGCCGAGGGTCTTTCGGAGCAGGTGTGCATCTTGTCAGCAGCGATGAGGAAACCGAAGCTCTGGTGCGTGAGCTTGGTTCTTCTCCCTGTATTGTTCAGGAGTATATAAAGGAAAGCTTCGGGCGTGATATCCGCGTAAGCGTTGTGGGCAAAAAGGCTGTTGCCTCTATGCTCAGGCAGGGGCGCGAAGGGGATTTTCGCTCAAATCTCACCCTTGGTGGGCATTTCGCTCAGATTGAGCCAAACGAAGAGCAGCTTTCCCTTGCTGTCAGGGCTGTAGATGCTCTGGGGCTTGATTTTGCGGGAGTGGACGTGCTTTTCGGCAAGGATGACGAGCCGATCATCTGCGAAGTAAACTCCAACGCTCATTTCAAGACCACCCTCGACTGCACAGGGGTTAATATGGCTGACCTCATCATCGCCCACATCATCTCGGAGGTGGGAAGATGAAAATCACCGTACTTTATGATGAAGAACGCTATGCGAAGAATCAGAAATTTGCAGAAATGCTGGTTGACGCCTGCAAAAAATACGGCGCCGAAGGGGAAACCCTTCTTAAAGAGCAGCTTGATTTCAATAACCTGCCCGACCTTGTCATCAGGCGGTGCGTTGACGATGAGCTGACCGAAAAGCTTGAAAGCTGCGGCGTACGGGTTGCCAACAACAGCCGCGTCTCACACATTGCAAACGACAAAGGCGAGACATACCGCTTTTTCTCTTCCCACGGCATAAATATGTGCGAAACCCTGAGCTTTGATGTCCTCCCCGATGCCTGCCCTCTGCCTTTCCCCTGTGTTGTCAAGGCTTCCGACGGTCACGGCGGCGCGCAGGTTTTCAAGGTTGAAAACAACAGCGGGTATATTCAGGCGCGCACCGCCCTTGAGGGCTGCAAAGCCGTTGTTCAGCCCTTCCTTTCCTGCGCATCCAATGATGTTCGGGCATATATGCTGGGAGGAAGACTTCTCTGCGCGGTGAAGCGAACTTCAAAGGAAGGGTTCAGAAGCAATTTTTCCCTTGGCGGAGATGTGGAGCCCTATTTCCTGTCAGCTGCCGAAAACGCTATGGTTGAGCGGGTTTCGGAGCTTCTGGATGCAGATTTTGTGGGTATTGATTTCTTCCCCTGCGGCGACGAGCCTATCTTGAATGAGGTGGAGGATGTAGTCGGCACTCGAATGCTGTATTCTCTTGGCTTATGTGATGCAGCGGAGGTTTTTGTGAGCTTCCTTGTATATAATACATAAAAGCCCATCTTTACTATTGACAAATACTCCAAACTGTAGTATAATCACCACTTGTAAAGACGATTTACTTTACATGAAGGATGTGAAACGAATGGCGGTCAACCCGGATATTACCATATTAATGGATTTCTACGGTGAAATGCTCACCGAAAAGGAAAGAGATGCTCTCGATTATTACTATAACGATGACCTCTCACTGGGCGAGATCGCTGAGAATATCGCCCAGACAAGAAGACTCAACCGCGCTTACGGCGAGGCTTCCACTGAGCGCGATACCATCACCCGTCAGGGTGTCCGCGATACCATCAAGCGCGCGGAAAACAAGCTCCTGAATATGGAGGAGAAGCTTGGTCTTGTGGCTCGTTTCAGGGCGCTTGAGCAGGGTCTTGATGAAATCACCTCTGCTGCGGCTTCCATCGCCGATGTCAACAGGCGTTCCTTTAATTCCCGTGAAATAGCCGCTCACACTGATACCATTATCAGCATTGCAAACAAGCTCAAAGAAGATTCCTGAGGTGAAATAAATGGCTTTTGAAGGATTAAGCGAAAAACTCAGTAATGCGTTTAAAAAGCTTCGTGCCAAGGGTAAGCTTACCGAGGGTGATGTCAAGGAGGCTATGAGAGAGGTCCGTATGGCTCTCCTCGAGGCTGATGTCAACTACAAGGTTGCAAAGGAATTCACCGCAAAAGTCAGCGAAAAGTGCGTTGGCGAGCAGATTCTTGAATCCCTTACCCCTGCACAGCACGTTATCAAGATAGTCAATGAGGAGCTTACAGCTCTTATGGGCGGTTCCACCGCCAGACTCAATCAGCCCAACCGTCCTCCAATGATCATCATGATGTGCGGTCTTCAGGGCGCAGGTAAAACCACCCACTCCGGTAAGCTGGGACTTATGCTCAAGGGTCAGGGTCACAGACCTCTGCTTGTCGCCTGCGACGTTTACCGTCCTGCTGCTATCGAGCAGCTGAAGGTTGTCGGCAGCAAGGCTAACGTGCCTGTCTTTGAAATGGGTCAGGGCAATCCCGTAAAAATTGCAGAGGCAGCTGTTGCCCACGCAAAAACCTACGGAAACGATGTTGTTATTCTCGATACCGCAGGTCGTCTGCACATTGACGAGACCCTGATGGACGAGCTCAAGAATATCAAATCCAAGGTCATGCCCCACGAGATCATGCTGGTGGTCGACTCAATGACCGGTCAGGATGCAGTAAACGTTGCTCAGAGCTTCAACGATGCTCTGGGAATCGACAGCGTCATGCTCACAAAGCTCGACGGTGATACCCGCGGCGGTGCTGCTCTCTCGGTACGTCATGTTACCGGCAAGCCCATCAAGTTCGTCGGTACCGGCGAAAAGCTCGGTGATATCGAGCCCTTCCACCCCGACCGTATGGCAAGCAGAATCCTCGGCATGGGCGACGTGCTCAGTCTTATCGAGCGCGCTGAGCAGCAGATTGACGAAAAGGCTGCTGCGGAACTTGAAGAGAAGATGCGCAAGAACACCTTCAACTTCAACGACCTCCTCTCACAGTTTGAGCAGGTTCGCAAGATGGGTCCCATGAAGCAGCTTCTCGGCATGCTTCCCGGTATGGAGAAGAAGCTTGAGGGCGTTGATATTGATGAGCGTCAGCTGGACAGAACCATGGCTCTTATCAAATCCATGACCCCCCGCGAGCGCGAGAAGCCCGAGCTTCTCAACGCCAGCAGAAAACGCCGCATTGCAGCAGGTGCAGGTCAGGATGTTTCTGAGCTTAACAAGCTTATCAAGCAGCTTGAGATGATGCAGAAGATGATGAAGCAGTTCGGCGGCGGCAAGAACGATAAGCGCGCTATGCGCAATGCAGCCAAGATGATGCGCCAGATGGGCATCACCGACCCCAGCATGCTTTCCCAGTTTGAGGATTAAGCTTTTCTAATGTTTTCAACGGAGTTAACAAGCGCTTTATACGCGCTCCGAAGAAATATATCATATTTTATCAGCGGAGGTGAAACAGACTATGGCAGTAAAGATCAGACTGCGCCGCATGGGCGCAAAGAAGGCTCCTTTCTATCGCGTTGTTGTTGCAGATTCCAGATATCCCAGAGACGGCCGTTTCATTGAGGAGATCGGTACTTACAACCCCCTCAAGCAGCCCTCTGAGGTCAAGATTGACGCAGAGAAGGCAAAGGCTTGGATTGCTAACGGTGCTCAGCCCACTGATACCGTTAAGGCTCTGCTCAAGAAGGAAGGCATCCTTTAATCGATTGCGGAAAGGATACTCACAATAATGAAAGAATTTCTCATCGCTATCGCAAAGGGACTGGTTTCCAAGCCCGACGCTGTTGTCGTCGAAGAGGCTGAGCCTGCTGAGGACGGCACCATCGTCTATACTCTTATCGTTGATGCAGATGATAAGGGCCGTGTTATCGGCAAGCAGGGCAGAATTGCCAAGGCAATCAGAACGGTTATGCGTTCCGCTGCGACAAAGCAGAACAAGAAGGTCAGTGTTGAGATACTCTGACCTCTGACCGGGAGCCGCTTCTCTTTGGGCGGCTCCTGTTTTTTATATGCAAATTTATGAAATATAGTGTTTTTTCAAGAATATACACTATGTAAAATCATGAAATCTTATCATTTATCATGAATCAAGGGGTGTTAATATGATTAACTGGCTCAAAGGCTGGAAGGGTATTGCCACAGGCGCTGCCTTTATCGCACTCTCACTTGCTTACAACTCCATTTTCAAAGAACAGATTCTGGACAGCATACTGCTGCAGATTCCCGGATATTTCCTTCTGGGTATAGGCTGCGTTCTTGTCATGTATGCCGCCCTCGCTTCCTCTGACCCCGAAAAGAAGGATGAATCTTCCGCTGCAGAAGAGACCGCTGCCGAGGAAGCCGCAGCCGAAACATCCGAGGAGGATAATAAATGAAGAAATATCTCGAGGTCGGCGAAATTGTCGGCACTCATGGAATAAAAGGCGAAATGCGCGTAAATCCCTGGGCTGACAGCCCTGAGTTTCTGACAAAGTTCAGAACGCTCTACTTTGACGGCGGCAAAAAAGCCGCAAAGGTCAGAAGCTCAAGGGTTCACAAGAACGTTACTCTTGTCACTCTTGAGGGTATCGACACCATCGAAGCTGCTGAGCTTATGCGCGGAAAGGTTCTCTGGATTGACCGCGACGATGCAAAGCTGCCGGAAGGCACCTACTTCTTCCAGGACCTTATCGGGCTTAAGGTCATCGACTTTGAAAGCGGCGAGGAGTACGGCGAGATATGCGATGTCTCCGCTCTCCCTGCCAACGATGTCTGGCATATCGCCCACAAGGACGGAAACGAATATCTCATTCCCAGAATTGACCCCATTATCCGCCGCGTTTCCCTTGAGGAAGGCATTGTATATATCACCGTTATGAAGGGGTTGTTCGGCGATGCGGATTGATATTCTCACCCTCTTCCCCGAAATGTGCGAGGGCGTTCTGGATATGAGCATAATCGGAAGAGCCAGAAAAAAGGGTCTTATCGATGTGCGCGCTCATAATATCCGCGACTACTGCGAGGATAAGCACCGCAGGGTGGATGACTATCCTTACGGCGGCGGTCTTGGCATGCTCATGAGCCCCGAGCCCATTGCAGCATGCTTTGAGGCAATCTGCAGGCAGACCTCCTCCCGTCCGCTTTTTGTCTATATGAGCCCAAAGGGAAAAGTGTTCAACCAGTCCATGGCTCTTGAAATGAGCAGATGCGAGAATATATGCCTTCTGTGCGGTCATTATGAGGGCGTTGATGAGCGTCTGCTGGAGGAGATGGTGGATATGGAAATATCCGCCGGCGACTATGTACTCACAGGCGGCGAGCTGCCTGCCCTTATCGTTACCGATGCTGTTGCAAGGCTCCTCCCGGGCGTGCTCAGCGAAAAGGGATGCTATGAGGATGAAAGCCATATGAACGGTCTTCTGGAGTACCCTCAGTACACCCGTCCTCCCGTATGGCGCGGCAGGGCTGTGCCTGATGTCCTGCTCTCAGGTCACGATGCAAACATCGCAAAGTGGCGCAGAGAACAGTCACTTATGCAAACCGCCAAAAAAAGACCCGATTTGCTCAATTGTGCAAATCTCACAAAAAGCGACAGAGATATTCTGGGCAAAAACGGAATTGACATCGAAATGCCTAAAAAATAATCATTTCCATTCAAAGTCATTCAATTTGCGCAACAGGTTGCTTCTGTTTTCTCAAAATTATCAGGTTAAAGCACCCTGCAGACATATAAATTCATGTAAAAACTGCCCAATTTCTCTGTATAATCAGCCCATATCACCGCAAAATAAAATCAGCGGTAAAATTGCGTTACAAATTGCACAATCGTTTAACGACATAGCGATTCACGGTTTGTGTATGGAAACGAATTTTGACATTTCACGTTGACGAACAAGCCTTTTGCGCTTATAATATTAGCAGTTCGAACCAACAGGTTTGGTGCAATATTAATAAAAACTAAAAAATGCCGTTAAAAACGCTTGCGGCGAAAATACGGTACAATTTCAGGAGGTTTCATACATGTACGTTCTTGAGGTAACTGTTCAGAATCAGGTAGGTCTCCACGCTCGTCCTGCTACCTTCTTCATCCAGAAGGCTAACGAGTTCAAGAGCACCATCTGGGTAGAGAAGGAAGAGCGCCGCGTTAACGCTAAGTCTCTTCTCGGTGTTCTGTCCCTCGGCATCGTTGGCGGTGCTGATATCAGAATCATCGCTGATGGCGCTGATGAGGTTGAGGCTGTTGAGGCTCTTGTTAACCTCGTAAAGTCCGGTTTCGCCGACTGATTTTCAGATCAAAAAGCCCTGCAAACTTGCGTTTGCAGGCCTTTTTTCATATTCTTTTTATCATGAACATTTCCATAGGCTGGTCGAGAATCTCTGAGCAGAGACAACCGCAGTCTGTGTAGCCCAGCTTTCGATAGAAATGCTGGGCATTTTCGTCAACCTGAGTGCTTGTCATTACAAACTCATAGCCAAGAGCGCACATTCTGCTCTCCCACTCCTCTATCGCCTGTCTTCCAAATCCCTTTTTCTGATAATCACTCTCTATGTAAATGAGGTTAAGGAAGGGAGTGTTATCCCAGAAAAGGTTGTAGCGGAGTATTCCGAGCGCATTTCCTTCATGCTCTATGAAAAAACATTCTTCACGCTGTACCTTGCGTTCAAACTCATGCAAAGGCAGATGTCTGTCAAAGCTGTACCACAGCTCACTTTCCTCTGCACAGGCTGTCCTTAAATCAAAGCTCATCAATCTCAAGCCTCGAATCCATATTGAAAATCAGCTTCCACTCGCCGTTTTGCTTCTGCCATGTGGAGGTCACGCAGAAAAGTCCTGCCACATCGGCATCCTCTTCCCCTGCCACCTCGGTGCGCACATGGTAGCAGACCTGTGCCTGTGTATCGGTTCTGAAAATCTCTTCAAAGTTTGAAATCTCATAGGATGACATGGTGAATTCGCTGATAAAGCCTGCATACTCTTCGCCCGAGCAGCGGTAGCCGCCGCAGACCATTACTGCATCGGGGCTTACGACCTTGAGGAAATCCTCTGCGTTTCCGCTGACAGCAGCCTGCCACATTTTATCTTCATACTTTTTCATACATATTCTCCTTTTAAGCTGCTTTTGCAGTCTTGTTTTCCTTCATTTTCTTAATTTTTCCTTTTATCTCCCCTATACCGACGTCAATATATCCAAGGCAGAGATACAGCACTACCGCTGCAGCAAAAGCCAGCACAAGGTTTACTCCCTCAGAGAAGCTGAGGAGGTTGTGCTTTTCTGCAAGCCTGATTGCAAAGCCGTGGAATATGTATGGTATGAATGTGCTGCTTCCGAGAATCGACACCACAGGTATCTTCTTTTCCGAAACACACAGAAGGAGAATCACTATCCAGCAGCAGGCAGTCAGCATGATTATTGCTCTGTCATATATCGCACAACCCTGCGCACTGTATGAGAAGGAGCCGTAAAGGAACTTTTCGGGGACGGAGAATACTATCAGGTAGGCAATGCCTGCTGCAGCACCTGCTGCGCTGACTATTCCCATCCATATCTTCCCTTTTGATTCATGGAGCTTTTCAACCCATTTGAATTTTCTTGCAAAGAATCCCATTGCAAAGAAGGGAAGGAATACAAAGAAACGGGAAAGGGAAAGGAAATAGCCGACCTTCGGGAAATAACCGATAATGAGCGCCGCTGCCGTCAGCACAGGTATACAGATTCCCGCGGCCACTGCATTCATTTTGCTGAAAATAGGCGTCAGCAGCAGACAGAATGCTGCTGCCATCAGATACCACAGCAGCCAGTAGGGTCTTGTAAACTGCAGCGCGGTGTCTGCATTTCCGAGAACGTATCTGTCAAACATGATGTACACTACCTGATAGCCAAGATAGGCAACCACAAAATCCGTAATGAATTTCTTGATTCTGAATTTTGCAAAATAGCCCATCAGGAACAGAAACGCGGGCATGTGGAAGGAATAAACTATTTTGTAGATGACATCCCTCGCTCCGCCTCCGAACAATTCAAGCCCGTGGGCGAAGATCACCAGCAGCATCAGAATAAAACGGATGTTGTCAATCCGGTAGTTTCGCGCTTTTACTGTTATAACGTTGCCTTCGCTCATTGATTTTCCTCCTTTTGATTCCTATAAGCGGTTATGCACTGAAAGACTGTACTTACATACAGCCTGCTCATTTGGCTTTCTCCATTTCACTGAGAACTGTTTTCAAAAGCTCTGTGTAGACCTTACCGTATTTTTCTGTTGATATACATTCTTCAAAATATTCAAAGTAGTGAGGTCCATACTTATCCAGGAAGTAAAACCACTTTTTGCCCTTTTCATGATCTGAAAAATAAAGTTTACTGGCACAGGGCAGATCATCCCTGTTTTCTGCCGCCTCATAAATATTCCCGTTCTCGTCTATCAGACATATAGCATGGGCTCTTCTTTCAATTATTGAATATGACCACACATCATCAGAAAGCTGCTCTCCGTATTTCTTTGCCAGCTCCAGACAATGGTCAAGCCACCCATCCTTTGATACTTTTTTGCCATCTACTATATACTCCTCTGTTCCGGGCTGAAGCTCTTCGGGGACTCCGTCAAAATAAACAGCAGAACCATAAGCCACTATCGGACCGCCTGTTTTCTTATAATATGCCATTGCAATTTCGCGCGCCTGAGCAATATGGTTTTCTCCTGAAGGAATATCTTCTATCGGTTCACACAATTCATGTGTTCCGATTATTTCAATGTCTTTGTCCATACCGTTTTTTTCAAAATAATCCTTATAAATAAATAGCGCAAAATTATCGCTTGTAACTAATTTTACCTTCATATTTCTCCGTCACTTTCAGAACAGCTCGCTGCTTTCATAGAACACCTTTGCAGCCTTTGCAAGGTATTCTGCGTCCTTTGCTCCTGCGGTTTCATAGGGTGAATGCATTGCAAGCTGGGCAAGTCCTATATCCACTGTGATAACAGGCACCTGGGCGGTTGAGATATTACCAAGAGTTGAGCCGCCCGGGAGATTTGAGTTGTTTACAAAGGTCTGATACGGCACCTCCGCCTTTTTGCAGATGCTCATGAATACCGCAGCACTCACCGCATCGGTGGTATATCGCTGGTTTGCATTGTATTTTATCACTATGCCCTCATTCATCTTCGGGCGGTTTACGGGGTCTGCAACATCTCCGCGGTTGGGGTGGATTGCATGGGCATTGTCAGCGGAAATCATGAAGCTGTTTGCAATGGCGGTGTGGTATTCTTCCCTGCTGCGTCCGAGAGAGTCGTTTATCCTCTCAAGGGTGTCCTTCAAGAAGGTGGATGCCGCGCCCTGTCTAGTGCCGCTGCCAACCTCCTCATTATCAAATACGCAGTGCATCGTCACGTTATCCGAAGGCTCTGCAGCAAGGAATCCCTCAAGGGATGCATAAACGCACATCTGGTCATCAAGTCTGGCAGACGAGACATACTCACCGCTCATTCCCCAGCAGGTATGCTTTACGCGGTTGTAGAGATAGAGGTCGGAAGAGAGAATATCCTCCGCCTTTACGCCTGCTGCTTCTGCCACAAGCTCTGTAAGCTTTCCCTTTGCGGTTATATCTCCGACTATGGGCAGCACCTCGCTCTGGACGTTGTATTCATGTCCGCTGTTTGCGTTTCTGTCCATGTGGATTGCCAGGGAGGGCAGCATACAGAGGTCTTTGTCAATGCATACAAGCTTCGTTTCTATTCCCTTTTCTGTCTTGGCGACAACTCTGCCTGCAACAGACAGCGGTCTGTCAAACCACGGAGCAATCAGCATTCCGCCGTATTTTTCAACATTCAGCTTTATATATGCCCCTGCGCTTTCCATCTCGGGGTTTTCCTTGAGCTTGAAGGAGGGCGAATCGCTGTGGCCTGCAATCATATGGAAGCCGCGAAAATCTGTCTTGGGAATCTTAAAGGAGAGGATCGCAGAACCGTTGCGGATGACATAGTATTTCTTTCCCTCCTGAATGCCCCAGCTTTCCTTTTCGGAAAGTTCCTCAAAGCCGTCCTTTTTCAGGATTTCTGCAATATTTGCCACTACATGAAAGGCTGTGGGGCTCTTTTCGATAAGCCCGAGAACATTACTTGTTGTATTATTAATCACGAATATTACTCCTTGACCTGTTATTCCGGCATTTCCAGACCGTCTGTGAGGATATTATCTCTCCAGATGACGTTTTTGTTTTCACCTTTGTAAAGGGTCGTATTGGGACAGCTTTTTCTGAACATACAGTTTGAAATCAGCAGATCGCCGCTTCTGTGGTCGATTACTGTGACATCATCCATCTTATAGGCATAGTTATTGAAATAGCTGCAGCCGATAAGCCTTGCAGGCTCGGTTATAAGATAGCCTGTTTTGCCCGTATCCGCATAGCAGTCGGTGAGAATTATATCATAGGAACTGAGGACAAAATTCACCGAATCAACAAGCATTTCCGGCAGCTCCCCCTCGCCTTTCGGCGGAATGGGACCGCCCCAGACATGACATCTTGTCAGCCTGTTGGAGCCGCCGCCCAGCATTTCAAAGCCCTTTGTGTAATCAACTACAATGCAGTCGATAAAATGGCTGTCGCCGCCTGTGGTGCAGACTCCCGAATTTCCCGAAAGCCCGGGCATTGTGCATTTGAAATACAGATTCTGCGCCACAAGCTCAAAGGTCCATTTGCTGCCTGTATCCTCTATGCGAAGCCCGTATTTTCTGCCGTTTCTGAAGGACATATCACGCATGGTGAAGTGCTTGAAGCTGTTTAAGCACATGCAGCTTGCCTTGCCTGCGCCGTCGATATATCCGCCGATTACAAAGAGATTCCAATCCTCGTCATCATAGCCATATTCAGGCTTCAGACACCAGTCGCTTTCATCAAGCCCCGGATAGGACTGCGCAGCGTCGTATTTGAGGACATAGTCCATTTCACACACTGCTTTCAATACCGCCGACTTGTGCATGAGAATTGAGCAGCAATTGTTGATCTCAAGCATTTCTTCTATTTCGTATACTCCCTTGGGTATATACAGCACGCCTTTTTCGCAGGCGTTAACCGCTCGCATTATGCGCTTGTCATCACCTGTTTCTCCCGCCCGGCGCGGAAAGTCGCTGAGACTTATATCGTAAATATATCCGTTCATATTACTTTTCCTTTCAGTTTTATAGCTATGCCCATTGCTCAAGCAGATACTCTTCTGTCAGCCTAACGATTCTTTCGCACTCTCCAGGATTTTTGAATCGGTGGCCTGCCCACTCCATCGC
>JAZUPA010000189.1:0-3648 GCA_045604945.1 Acutalibacteraceae bacterium | reverse complement strand
CGAGATGCCTGTCACTGACACCAGCAAAAAGGTCAAATCGGTCATTAAGCGTCGTCAGGAGGACGGAAAATGGATTTGTGCGGCTCCCTACGGCTATATCGTCAATAAACAGCAAATGTTTGAGGTTGTTCCCACCGAAGCAGAGATCGTCAGGAAAATTTTTAACTGTATATAGACGGTTGGGGATATAAAAAGATAGCCAACTATCTCACCGACAAGGCTATCCCCACCCCTCGCATAGCCGAGCGTGAGCGCAAGGAAGCCGCTGGCGAAGATTATCTCCACGAAGTCAAGACTACATGGAGCATTTTCACGATACAGGGCATACTGGATAACGATTTCTATATTGGCACACTTCGTCAGGGAAAGTACACCCGCAAAAAGATCAACGTCACGGAGATAAAACGAGATCAGAGTGACCATCCAGTATTTGAAAATCACCATCAACCGATCATTGACCATCGCACATTCGCCACAGTTCACGCGCTGCGTGAAAAGTAAGCCACATCCGTGTGGACAAACTGGACGAGCTGATGAAGGGCTATGTACGCATGGTAAAGGAAAACTCTGCTTTTATACTCGACAGACTCAATGCCGATCTTGCCAAGGAGTTAAAGATTTTTACAGGCGAACAGACATGACATGTAACACCGGTTCCATTTTGATTTTAGTTCATTTACCAATCTTAAGGAGTAAAACTTCACAGTATAAATCCCCTGATATTACAGATAATAACATCGAAATCTGTAAAACAAGGAGATTTATATATATGAAAGCAACAGGAATTGTCAGACGAATCGACGACCTCGGACGTGTGGTCATCCCCAAGGAAATAAGAAGAACAATGAGAATCCGCGAGGGTGACCCGCTGGAGATATACACCGATAACGACGGTGAGGTCATCTTCAAAAAGTATTCCCCCATCGGTGAACTCTCACCTCACTCAATGCAGTACGCAGATGTTCTCTGCAAGAGTACCGGTTATCCCGCTGTAATCTGCGACCGTGATCACGTTGTTGCTGCTGCAGGTGTTTCTAAAAAGGAATACCTTGAGCGCAGAGTTACAGGCGAACTTGAAGCCCTCATGGAAAACAGGGAATCATATATCGCAAAGCCCAATGAAATCCATCTTTTCTCATCCGTTGAAGGAATAGACAGACGCACAGTTGCAGCGTTTCCCATAATCGCATCGGGGGATATTTCAGGTGCTGTGGTTCTTCTTGAAAACGACTCCGGCACTCTCCCGAAAGAAGCTGAAATCAAAATGGCTCAGCTTGCTTCAGACTTTCTCGGCAGACAGATAGAAGAATAAGAAAGCTGTCAAAGAACCGACCGCATCAGGTTCTTTGACAGCTTTTACTTACTTGAAGTACAGAAATCTTCGCTTTTTCTTATTGAGTGTTTTCACATAGGCAAGCAGCTCATCAAAGCTGCCGTTGGGATAAGCTGAAACATCTGCTTCAACCTTATTTATCAGGCAGTCGGTAAGCAGGAATACCTTCATTCCAAGCTTGTCAGCAACCATATCCTCCCCTGCATCGTTGCCGACCATAAGACATTCCTCTGCCCTGCACCCAAGCTTTGTTATTATCTCTTGATAATATTCAGGATTCGGCTTGCAGTAGCTGCTGTTTTCATAGGTTGTAAAAAGCTCAAACTGAGAAGGCTCAAAACCCGCCCATTTAATACGCTTTTCGGTTGCTATTGACGGAAAAATCGGGTTTGTCGCAAGTGCAATCTTAAAACCCATTTTCACAATTTTATCAACCGTCTCACGCGCCTTGGCGTTATACCCGCACACGCTCTGCACTTTGTCAAAATCATCCTGATAATAGGTCTCAAAACGTGCAATTTCGCTCTCGGTATCACAGCCGAACATTGCGGAAAAGCAGTCCCAGAACGCTTCTTCGTTGGTTTTGCTGCCGTCATTTGCAATCATTGCCTTTGTTCCCGTCCAGATTCCTTTTATCAGTTCATCGGGATTATATCCGAATGGTGCCATTTTTGCTGCGATTGTACCGAAATATGCCTTGATAAATTCATCCTGGTCCATCGGCAGAAGGGTTCCGTCAAGATCAAACAAAATCCACTTTATTGCCATTTTTCTGCTCCTTTGTTTCCTGTTTAAACACGTTATTTCCGCCTTAATCAGCGCATTTTCACAACCTAATAAATTATATTACCTGCATCATTGCTTGTCAAGAACAATCACACAACGCTGACATTCTCCATGGATAAAGAATCATAACCATGGAATACTCTTTCTGAGGTGATTTTTATGTCTGAAAAAAGCGCAAAAAGACCTGATTTATCAAATCCGCAGAACAGTCCCTCCGCTGTTCCCTACATTCAGGCGAAAACCAAATTCGGAAACGACAAAGATATTCCAGATATATACGCCCCAATAGATAATGACCTTGCAAGAGATAATCTAGAAAACCATCTGACTGCTGCAGACAGGCAGGATCTGTAACTTTTTCTGAACGCTATTGACTCTCAATAGCGTTTTTACTTTTCCTGCAGAAAAAACTAAAATAAATTGCATATTATTTTATAAAATATATGCCAAAACTCTTGCGAAATGGATTTACCTGTGATATACTACTTGAGATTTCGCACGTTGTGTGGGATCGGCTCGGGTTGCATGCATTAAAAGTATGTTTTGCCGGTCTTTTCGTCAAAGACGATCAACACATGACGGAGGAAAAAACCAAGGAGGAAATAAACAATGGCAGTAGTATCAATGAAGCAGCTTCTCGAAGCTGGTGTTCACTTCGGACATCAGACCAGACGCTGGAACCCCAAGATGGCAGAGTACATCTTCACCGAGAGAAACGGCATCTACATCATCGACCTTCAGAAGACCGTAAAGAAGCTTGAAGAAGCTTACATGTTCATCCGTGAGACCGCAGCAAACGGCGGCTCCGTTCTGTTTGTCGGTACCAAGAAGCAGGCTCAGGATTCCATCAAGGAAGAGGCTGAGCGCTCCGGCTCCTACTTTGTAAACGCTCGTTGGCTCGGCGGTATGCTCACCAACTTTGTTACCATCCGCAGAAGAATTGAGAGACTCAACCAGCTTCTCAAGATGTCCACCGACGGCACCTTTGATCTCCTTCCCAAGAAGGAAGTTATCAAGCTCAACCTCGAGATCGAGAGACTCCAGAAGTTCCTCGGCGGCATCCAGGAGATGAAGAAGCTCCCCGGCGCTCTCTTTATCGTTGACCCCCGCAAGGAAAAGATCGCTGTTGCTGAAGCAAAGAAGCTCGGCATTCCTGTTGTTGCAATCGTTGACACCAACTGCGATCCCGATGACATCGACTATGTAATTCCCGGCAACGATGATGCTATCCGTGCTGTTAAGCTCATCGCTTCCGCTATGGCAAGTGCTGTTCTCGAAGGCAGACAGGGCGCTGAGACTGCTCCCGAGGCTGCTGAAGAGGCACCTGCTGCTGAATAATTAAAAATTTAGGAGGAAAATAAAATGGCTTTTACCGCTAAAGACGTTGCTGCTCTGAGAGAAAAGACCGGCTGCGGCATGATGGACTGCAAGAAGGCTCTTACCGAGACTGACGGCGATATGGAGAAGGCAATCGATTTCCTTCGTGAGAAGGGTCTCGCAGCTGCAGCTAAGAAGGCAAGCAGAATTGC
>JAZUPA010000188.1:0-2669 GCA_045604945.1 Acutalibacteraceae bacterium | reverse complement strand
AGAGAGTTAAGCACCTGCGAATACTGCAGGAACATCAATTCCTGATCCTCATGGCTTGCACCGGCATAGTTGATGTCCTCGAACTTGAAGCACTTGGAATACTTCTTTCTGCCTACACGGAATACACCGTCAGGCCACATCTGCTGAATCTTGAGCACTTTCTGAACCGACCGTGGAACAGAGAGCTTCTCACGGTCAAGCTTGAAAAGCCGCAGTACGGATTTAAACATCGTCGAACACCTCCTTCAGCTGAGGCTTGAGTGCCTCATAGTAAAGATTGTTCGATACACAGGTATAGCGCTTCGGAAAGATTACTTCCGATTTGAGCCACGCCCACGCGAACTTCTCGGCGGTCATACCGTTGTACTTGATGAAGCCGAGTGCAGCGAAAGGCGCAGCCGCTACAATGCACAGCCAGCTCACGGTTTCTGTGCCGAGAGAGCCTTTCAAGCCGAAATACACACCGACAGCGGCTCCCATCGCCAGTACGGAGAATATGCACTGTCGCAGGTTAAGTCCGAGAAATATGCTTTCGGTGTAGCTTCTGATTTCTTTGTTTATCTTGACTTCCATATAGTCTCCTTTCTGAAAAATGAAAAAGCGTCCTGCTGCGAAACAGGACGCTTTAAGATATAACTTGTTATTCTGATAATTCTCCGAAAAGGGTGCGAAGATAATCCCTTGCTCCGTACAATACACGGTCAACTACAACATCGGTCTTTTCCACAATGTAGAAAGCAAGATATTTCCCACACACGAGATAGCGGTATTCTGTATCCACATCGATTTTAGCGGATAATGAAGCCCCGCTGTATGGGAATTCCTCAAGCTGACGCAGCCGTGACATAATCGACGCAATTACTCTTTCGGCGGCTGATGCGTTTTCCAGATCTTCCGAAATATACTTCTTTATCTCAAGCAGGTCGGACACTGCCTCAGGTGAGAGACTTACATTATACTTCATCTGCTACTCCCAGCATACGCATAGCCTCATCAAGAGGAATAATACCCTGTTCATTTGCAGACTTTCTGCCTTTGGCAAGCTCTGAAAGCAGCTTAATGGTGGACATCAGCTTTTCATATTCCTCAATATCGAGTATGGCATATCGTCCACGACCGTTCTTGGTGAGAAAAACCGGAGAATCGGGAGAAACGCTGTGCAGAACATCAGAATAATTTCGCAGATCAGATATTGGCATAATGTTTGGCATAGCTACTGCCTCCTTCTTGTTTTGTTGTAATTATTATAGCATGATATGCTGTAAAATACAACATCAAATATTACAGCAACTATACACCAAACATTTCATGGCTTACTCGGTCAGCCATTTTTACTGTGCCTACAAGTACCAGCATACCGAAGATAAGCTCACCCACATAGCTCCATACCATATTCACTGCACTTGCGTCAGGATCAACTGCAGGCGGTGCAGACACAAATGCAGAATAGATGATGCATGCAAGAATAATGATAGCACCTTCAAGACAAACAGCAGCATAAGATTTGATGAAGGATTTGCCGATGCTTGATGTAGGCTCGCCTGCGAAAGATGCAAAAGGTACTGGAGCAATCGCCGCATAGAGATAAACCTTAAAGAATCTTCCATACACGGTCAGAATAAGGATAAAAGATAACACTGTGATGAGCAGACTGCCGATAAGCGTTACTGCCCACAATGGGATGGATTCAAAAAAGCCGCAGTCCTTGATGGCATCTACCATCTCCTGCGGCAATAGAGTCTCTCCCGAACCGGTAAAACCTGATGCGGTCATTATTCTGTTGATTACTCCCTGCACAATGGTAAACAGCGCTACCATAAGCTCAAGCCCGTATGATATTGCACCTTTCGCCAACGCAAACCTTATGAATAGCTTAAGGGCCTGTTCCGGTCGTTTGATCTCCGCAAAGTTTCCGCAGGTACGCATTACACCTACTACAAAGAACAGAACAAGTAAAGCGTATCCAATTGCTTTCAAACCACCGTGTATATTAACTACCACATCCCATATCGTGCCACCCTTGAACTCTTCTGGAGATTGAGATATGAGAGTCCAGATTTCTGTCATCTTATCGTTCCATGTTTCAAGTGCATTTTCCAGATTGTCTACAACCCAGTTTCCGCTTGCCAAATTATCACCTCGCTTTCAGATATTTTTATCGTGAGCAACCCCGTTTTAAGGTGACCTAATCATCGGACACACTCCTTTCTGTCACATAAAATCAACTGGGAAACAAAACCTTATAAACGGTATTGACAAACATTTGTTCGTTGCTGTACAATTAACCCACAAGGATCCGATTCAGAAAGGGGTGAGATTACAGCATTATGGAACATTCATATATCGCTCTTGATTTAAAGTCGTTCTATGCTTCCGTAGAATGCGTTGACCGTGGACTCGACCCGTTGACAACGAATCTTCTTGTAGCAGACGAAACACGAACAGACAAAACGATATGTCTTGCTGTGTCTCCGTCCCTCAAATCGTATGGTATCCCCGGCAGACCAAGGCTCTTTGAGGCGATTCAAGCTGTAAAGATAGCCAACGATATAAGACTCAAGAAAGCTCCGGGGCGCAGGTTTACCGGTTCTTCATACAGCAGCATCGAACTGGCAAGCTCTCCATCGCTGGCAATCGACTATATCGTTGCAAGTCGGATCGTAGCCATG
>JAZUPA010000187.1:0-14633 GCA_045604945.1 Acutalibacteraceae bacterium | reverse complement strand
AAGTACGGCAGCGTGTCCTACAAAACCAAGCAGTGCAAACCGCGTCCGAGAAGTGCATGGTATCGGGTTGAGGGAACGCATGAGGCTATTATTGATCGTGACCTCTGGGACAGAGTACAGGCAATGATCGAGCAGCGAGCGAAACCTTTTGAAGTAGGAACCATAGGACTGTTTGCAAAGAAGGTGCGCTGTGCTAACTGCGGATATACCATGCGTTCATCAAAGAACAAAGGCAAACATTATCTGCAATGCTCAAACCGCCATGTTGCAAAGGGTGCCTGCGAAGGAGCGTTTATCTCGGTTGATCGTCTTGAGCGGATGGTGCTTGCCGAGCTTCGCCGTCTATCGGAGATTTATCTTGATAAGGATGAGTTGGAGCGGCGCATAGAGTTCTGCAACAATCTGCAGGAGCAGAAAAAACGCTTGCAGGCTGACATTGCCACTTACGAAAAGAAACTCACAGACTACGCAAGGGCAATTCGCGAGCTGTATCTTGACAAGGCGAAGGGACTCATTACAGAGGGCGATTATATGGAGCTATCGAGTGGCTTTGTCAGTGACCGTGAGCGAATGGAAAGTCTAATTGCAGACACTGAAAGACAGCTGTTGGCGATTGACGAAAAAATAGCCGCCGGAGACAACCGCCGAGAGCTTATTGAGCAGTATACTAACCTTGATCACCTTACCCGTGAGATGGTCGAAACACTCATAGATTATATCGTCGTAGACAAGAGAATACAGGGAACCAGAGAGGTTCCCATCGAAATTCACTGGAACTTCTGAGATTCCGCAGATTTCTCGACATTTCATCTGATTTCTCATAAAAAGTTGTTCTTGTGTGATCGTACCAGAGCAGAAGGCGCGTACAACCTACGACAATATTCTGCGTCTGGTTGATGATCCTGATGTGCTGGAGCCTATCAGATTCCTCAGAGCACGAGAGATTGTTCATTTCCAGCGTTTCGGCGAAGCTCTGGAAAGAGCAAAGGATTCTCTTGATGAGAAGAATTTCTATGCTTTCAATCCCAGCTTCGACTGCGGCTGGAAGCGTAAAGGATAATAAGATTTTAAGAGCGCTGTCTGTGTGGTTGCCATACAGGCAGCGTTTTCTTGTTATCAGGTTTATTTTTTCAATAATCACCGGGGGCTTAACTTTTAGTGCGAAAGGTGGTAAAATATAGGTGAGAGGAGGAAAAGAAATGCCTATTCAGATTATCAGAGCTGATATTACCAAGGTTGAAGTCGATGCAATAGTAAATGCGGCCAATGAGAGCCTTCAGAAGGGTGGAGGAGTATGCGGTGCGATACATAATGCAGCAGGACCGAAACTCAATAAAGAGTGTATGCGTCTTGGAGGGTGCAGAACAGGGGAAGCTAAAATAACCAAGGGATATGATCTGCCCTGTAAGTATGTAATTCACGCAGTGGGTCCGGTATGGCACGGCGGAGAACATGGAGAAAGAGAGCTTCTTGCATCATGCTACAAAAACAGCCTTGAGCTTGCATATAAGAATAAGTGCGAAAGCATCGCTTTTCCTCTGATTTCCTCAGGAATATTCGGATATCCGAAATATGAAGCTCTTCAGGTGGCTACTCAGACGATATCGGAGTTCCTGCTGGAAAAAGAAATGCTGGTTTACATTGTTGTGTTTGACAAAAACGCTTTTGAAATCAGCGGTAAGCTTTTTGCGGACATCAAAGAGTTTATCGATGACAGATATGCAGACAGATATGCCGAGAGATTTCTTAAAAGCAGGCGGGCAGAGAATCTTTACAGGGATTTTGAATTTGCTCCTGTTGCATGTTCAGCCCCTGCATCGCTGGAGGATTTTGTCGGTTGCATTGATGAAAGCTTTTCTCAGATGCTGCTCAGAAAAATTGATGAAAAAGGAATGAAGGACTCTGAGTGCTACAAAAAGGCTAACATAAGCCGAAAGCTTTTTTCAAAGATTCGAAGTGATATCCATTACAAGCCCAGTAAACCAACTGTTGTAGCATTTGCAATTTCCCTTGAGCTGGGTCTTGACGAAACAAAGGAAATGCTTGAAAAAGCGGGCTTTGCACTTTCTCATTCCAATTATTTTGATCTTATAATAGAGTATTTCATCATAAATAATAATTACAATATCTTTGAAATAAACGAGGCGCTGTTTAAATTTGACCAGAGTCTGCTGGGAGGCTGAATTGTCGCCTGACAGGCGACCAAATGAAGATTTTTCTCCGTTATAATAAAGCCACAATAAAGAAAACGGAGGAAACGAACATGAAAAAGAATCTGACAGAACTGGTGTTTATCCTTGACAGAAGCGGCTCTATGGCAGGACTCGAGAGTGATACCATCGGCGGCTTCAATGCCATCATCGAAAAGCAGAAAAAGCTGGAGGGAGAGTGCTTTGTATCCACGGTGATTTTTGACAATGTCAGCGAGGTGATTCATGACCGCGTGGAACTTGCAGATATTTCGCCTCTTACTGACAAGGAGTATACCGCCAGAGGATGCACTGCGCTGCTTGATGCCGTTGGAGATGCAATACACCACATTGGTAATGTTCATAAGTACGCAAGAAAAGAGGATATACCCGAGCACACAATGTTCATTATCACTACTGACGGCATGGAAAATGCCAGCAGCCGCTACACCTATGACAAAGTAAAGAAAATGATTGAACGGCAGAAGGAAAAATACGGATGGGAGTTCCTTTTCCTCGGCGCAAATATAGATGCCGTTGCCACTGCGTCAAAATTCGGAATCAGTGAAGACCGTTCGGTCACCTACATAAATGACAGTGAAGGAATCGAGAGAAACAGCGAGGCGGTCAGCTATTCAGTGTGTGCATTGCGCTGCGGTGCTCCTTTGACTGCAGACTGGAAAAAGGGAATAGAGGAAGACTACAAAAAGAGAAAGAAATAGTTTTCAAGTTTTACCAGTGCCGAATTTCGGCACGGGTTTTTATAATATAGATATTGACAAATGCATTATACGAATGTATAATATTGTTGCAAGGTAAAATGTTTGCAAAAAGTATATTGGGAGTGATAATAATGCAGAATAATGAAAAAATCAAAAAACTTGGGGATGCCGAGCTTGAAATTATGATGGCATTGTGGGAGGAGAGTGAACCGGTTACATCAGGACACATCCTCGAACGAATCAGAGGTAAGCGAAACTGGGCATTATCTACGCTAATGGCATCTTTGGAACGTCTGGCTGATAAGGGATATGTTCATTGTGACCGTTCCACACGAACAAATCTTTATAGTGCACTTATCGGTGCTGAGGAGTACAAATCAACAGAAAGCAAAAATTTTCTCAGCAGACTTTACAACAGCTCTATAAGCAGATTTGTAGCTGGACTGTACAGCAGCAAGTCATTGAGCGATGAGGATATTGATGAGCTGCGTGCATTCCTTGACAGTATAGACAGGAGCGACAGCCATGTTGAATGAGTTGTTTCTAATTATCCTGAGTATATCTGCTGCAGCAAGCCTTGCAGCTGCAGTTATAGCTGCGCTCAGCAACAAAATAGGCGGTTTGAGGATTTCAGCAAGATGGTTATGTGTCTGTTGGTTTGTGCTGGCAATCAGATTGCTGATACCATTTACTTTACCGGTGCATTTTTTCGATATTGAACTTGCACAGATATACAATAGTTCGGAAATATCGGCGGATTATGAGATTTTGGCGTCTGAGGTATACAGTGAAGCTGCAGTTGATGTAAATGCATCAGAGCAAATCAATATATCACTGCTGCATGTGTTTGTGTTCATCTGGCTTGCAGGGGTGACAGCTTGCCTGGTGTGGCATATCGTTTTCTATATGCTGTCAATGAAAAGAATGCTTCGTTGGAGCCGCCGCGCCGACGATGAAAAGCTTGGTACTGCACAGAATATTGCGGCAGAGCTTAACGTATGCCGAAGCTTTGATGTTTATGTATCTTCAGAAAAAATATCTCCGATGGTTATGGGGATTTTTCATCCTGTGTTGCTTTTGCCGTCAGATATAAATAATGAGCAGCTTGAGGTTGCCCTGCGTCACGAGTTGATACACCTCAGACGGGGAGATATACTTTTCAGAACAATCTGGACTGTTGTAAATGCCGTTCACTGGTTCAATCCTGTTATATGGTTAGCGGCAAAAGCAGCATTCAGGGACACTGAAAAAGCCTGCGATGATGAGGTGCTTGCAGGCAGAGATGCAGAATTCAGAAAGGCTTACTGCAGGACAATTCTTGATATGATGTCAGGCAGGTCGATTCCTTTTGCAACGACTTTCAGCAATAAAAAGGAGGATTTTATGATGCGAATTAATAATATTATCGATACATCCAAGAGGAAAAGCGGACTAATTCTTTTGATGTTTATCCTGTGTATATCAGCTTTCAGCGGACTTGTCGGCTGTAAAATTGAAGACAGACAAACGGATACCGCTGCGATAGAAGCTGTAATTCAGGACAAAGATATTGATTATGAGCAAGATAGCAAATTTGCAGACAACAGCGCAGGATATATGGATTCAGAGATGGCAATGGCAATTGTAAATGAATACCGACGTGAAAACGATTTGCCTGAACTTAAAACAGACAATGAATCCCTCAGACAGATAGCTCAGATGCGTATTGAAGAGGCGATGGAGCTGTTTTCGCATAGAAGACCTAACGGTGAACGTTATTACGAAGCCTTTGATGAGGTGGGACTCAGCTACACATACGCATGTGAAAATCTTGCAAGAGGGCAGGAGTTTGCAGGCATGGTTATAAATGACTGGATAAGTTCACCCACACATCTGTCAAATATTCTCAACCCAAATATCACGCACATGTGCATTATCTGCGAACGAGGAAAACCAGGTACGGAGTTTGAAAATTTCGTTTATTGGGTATATATAGGCTATACGGCATAAACGATATAAATAGAAAGGAGATGCTTTTGTGAGCATCTCCCTTTTATTTTGACATTTATGATACATAGTGTTATAATTAAAGCTAATGTTCAAGATTACTATCTGCAAGAGAGGGGTATTCCTTTGATATTCGGAAAGCACATTAACCGCTACTATATCAAATACCTGCCAATGCTGCTGCTGGGTATGCTGGCGCTGATTATGGTTGACTATTTTCAGCTGCTTGTACCGGAGCTTTACAAGCTTGTTGTTGACGGCATGAACACAGGAATGGTCAACATCGAAGGACAGCGGGTTGAGTTCAACCTTGATCTGCTTCTTGATAAGGTCTGCCTGCCGATGATATTTATTATTATAGTAATGGTCATCGGAAGATTTCTTTGGAGAATCTGCTTCTTCGGTTCCGGAATCAGAATGGAGACGGATATCCGCAGAAGAATGTTTGACCACTGCAAGGATCTTTCAAGAGAGTATTATCAGGTCAACAAGGTCGGTAATATGATGTCTCTTTTCACAAACGATCTTGAAACTGTGCAGGATTGTTTCGGCTCAGGAATCCTGATGTTTTTTGATGCGGCTTTTCTTGGCATTCTTGCTATTGTCAAGATGTGGAAGATGGATATTCTTCTTACGCTGCTCTCTCTGATTCCCATGGCTCTGCTCATGGGTGTCGGCACAATTGTCGGCAAGTATATGATGAAGAAATGGGAGCTCAGACAGCAGGCTTTTTCCGATCTTTCCGATTTCTCTCAGGAGAGCTTCTCGGGTATAGCCGTAATCAAGGCTTTTGTCAAAGAAACAAAAGAGCTTCTTGCGTTTCGCTGGATAAATAAGAATAATGAAAAAGCAAATGTCGATTTTACCCGCATTTCAACTCTTCTGAATGTTGCGGTTACTCTTTTTGTTGAGGCTGTTATCTGTGTTATTCTCGGCTATGGCGGATATCTTGTACATGAGGGTTTCTTCAGCGCAGGTCAGCTGGTTGAGTTTATAGGATATTTTACATCCATCGTATGGCCTGTAATGGCAGTATCTCAGCTTATTGATATGACCTCCAGAGGCAAGGCATCTGTAAAGAGAATAAGTGAGCTGCTTGATACAAAGCAGAATGTATCTGACAGAGAAGGTGTTGCTGAGCTTGAAAATGCAAAAGGCAGCATTGAATTTAAAAATCTTACTTTCCGCTATCCCGACGGCGATTATGATGCTCTAAGCAACGTATCCTTCACCATCAATGCAGGGGAGAGCGTTGGTATTGTCGGTAAGACAGGTGCAGGAAAAACAACAATCGTTGACCTTATTCTCCGTACATATAATGTTCCCGACGGAACAGTGTTCATAGACGGACAGGATGTAAACGGATTGTCCATACGCTCTGTAAGAGCAGCCTGTGCCTATGTACCTCAGGATAACTTCCTGTTCAGTGATACAATTGAAAACAATATTTCCTTCGCTTACGATGAGGTAGACAGTGACGCGGTGGTAAACGCAGCAAAGCTTGCGGATGTTCACGGGAATATTGTTGAGTTCTCTGACCAGTATAAGACAGTTCTCGGTGAGCGAGGAGTAACTGTGTCAGGCGGTCAGAAGCAGAGAATTTCCATTGCCCGTGCGCTTATGAAGGATGCGCCTGTTCTTATTCTTGACGACTCGGTTTCTGCTGTTGACACAAAGACAGAAAAGATTATTCTTGATAATCTGAATAAAAACCGCAGCGGAAGAACTACAATTCTCATTGCGCACCGCATTTCTACCATTGAAAAAATGGACAAGATAATCTTTATCGATGACGGTAAGGTCGAGGCAGTGGGCTCTCATACTGAGCTTTATGAGACCTGTACCGATTACCGCAGAATGGTTGATCTGCAGAAACTTGAGGATGAGGGGGGAGAAGATAACAATGCTTGAGTATTATCCTCTTATTGTAGTAGGCGTTACGATAGGCATCTTTGCACTGTGCTTTATAGTTGCCTATGCTCTGATGAAGAACAAGAAAGAAGCAATAGGCTTTGACCGCAACATGAAGGACAGCGAACTTATCCGCAGACTGTTTCAGTATGCAAAGCCTTACGGCAAGGAGTTTCTGCTCGTTTTTCTGATCATGCTCTTCTCCATATCCTATGATATAATCTCGCCGCTTCTTGTAGGAAGAATCGAAGAGATGGTCAAGGATAAGTTTGAGCTCAGCTCTCTTTATTCCACGGTTGCTGTTTATGCGGGTATACTTGCAGTGTCGCTGGTAAGCACATACGCACAGGCTATGATACTGCAGAAAACAGGACAGAAGATACTTACATCCATGAGAGAAGACCTCTTTACCCATATCGAGGGACTTTCCCATGAGCAGCTCAATACAATTCCTGTCGGAAAGCTTGTAACCCGTGTTTCTAACGACACCAACGCAATTTCCATGATGTTTACACATCTTTTTGTAAACCTTCTGAAGAACAGCTTTATTATTGTCGGTGTTATGGTTGCAATGTTCTGCCTTAATTACCTGCTTACATTTATGGTGTTGTGCTTTGTTCCCTTTATTGTTCTGTTCACCATTATTTTCAGAAAGTTCTCCCGTAAAGCATACAGAAGGGTAAAGGACGGAACAACGGATATTAATACTTACCTCTCTGAAAACCTCTCAGGTATTAAAATCACGCAGATATTCAACTGCGAGGACAAGAAAATGCGTGATTTCGACAAGAGGAACAATGAGCTGGGAACTGCAAAGCAGAAGCAGATATTTGTTTTCGGTATTTTCAGACCGGTCGTATATATGCTTTATATATGCTCGGTACTCTGTCTGCTTTATCTTGGCGGTAAGGGTTATCTTGATAATGCAAGCTTCCTTGGTCAGACCCTTACAAGCGGTACTGTCGTAACCTTCTATCTCTACATTTCAAAGTTTTTCAATCCCATTCAGAACCTTGCAGAGCAGTTCAACTGGATGCAGTCAGCCTTTGCATCTGCTGAAAAAATCTTTACAATAATGGATATTGAGCCTGTTGTTGTGGATGATGAGGATGCTATTGAGCTGGACGAAATCAAGGGCGATATTGAATTTAAGGACGTATGGTTCTCCTATGTTCCCGATGAGTGGGTTCTCAAGGGCGTTTCCTTTAAGGTCAAGGCGAATGAAACCGTTGCATTTGTAGGCTCCACAGGTTCAGGCAAGACAACGATTCTCTCTCTTATCTGCCGCAATTACAATATCCAGAAGGGTCAGATTCTCATTGACGGAATCGACATCAGAAAGATTAAGATTTCGTCTCTCAGACGTCACTTCGGGCAGATGCTGCAGGATGTTTTCCTGTTCTCGGGTACAATCAGAAGCAATATTCTGCTGCGCGAAGAGGGAATAAGTGATGAGGAGATATGGGAAGCCTGCAAATATGTAAATGCAGATTCATTTATCGGCAAGCTTGAAAACGGTCTTGATGAGGTTGTCCGCGAGAGAGGCAACAACTTCTCTGCAGGTCAGCGCCAGCTGCTTTCCTTTGCAAGAACGATTATTCATAAGCCGTCGGTAATGATTCTCGATGAAGCTACTGCAAATATCGATACCGAGACAGAGCTGCTGATTCAGGATTCCATGGAAAAGATGATGAACGTCGGTACAATGCTGATTGTTGCACACAGACTTTCCACAATACAGCATGCAGATAATATTATCCTGCTCTCCCACGGTAAAATTATTGAGCAGGGCAATCACCATGAGCTTCTGGAGCAGAAGGGCAGATACTATCAGCTTTATATGCTTCAGTATCATAAGGAACAGTTTAAAAAGACAAGCTGATATTAAGACCTCAATGAGCAGTCATTGAGGTCTTAACTTTTTTGTAACAATATATTTGTTGACAAAATCTATATTGAAGAATATAATCCAAGTGTACTAATACAAATAGTACAGCATAAACAGCAGAAAGGAGTAGATAAATGTTTGCGATAGACCATCAGTCAAGAGTACCTGTATATGAGCAGATTGTTACTCAGACAGAGAGGTTCGTGATGATGGGAATCATGAAAAGTGATGACCCTGTCATGTCAGTAAGATCTCTCTCCATTGAGCTTTCTGTTAATCCTAATACCATACAGAAGGCATATACAGAGCTTGAACGCAGGGGCGTGATATATGTTGTTCCGGGTAAAGGCAGCTTCATATCTGCTCAGGCAAAAGAGAGGGTAGCCAATTCTAAATTAAAACTGGTTGACGATATTGAAGCGCTCAGTGCAGAATGTGCGCTGGCAGGCTTTGATAAGAAAAGTGTATATGAAGCTGTGGACAGAGGCTACAGCAGTAAAGGAGGAAATGAGCAATGATTGTTGCTGATAAACTGACAAAGCGATTTGATAAAGTTGAAGCCCTTGCATCGTTGTCCTGCAAAATTTCAGATTCATGTATTTACGGGCTTGTCGGATCAAACGGTGCAGGAAAATCAACCTTTTTAAGATTGATCGCAGGTGTGTATAAACCCGATGGCGGCTCAGTCACAATTGATGGGGAGAATGTATTCGGAAATACCAAAGTTCTCTCCCGTCTGATGTATGTTCCCGATGAGCTGTTTTTTCTATCGGGCGCAAATATCAGAAGAATGGCAGAGTTTTATGAAAACACAAGAGGATATATCAATAAAAACAAGCTCAAGGAGCTGGCTGGTACTATAAATCTTGATATGAACCGCCCGATTGCACAGTTTTCCAAGGGCATGAAGCGTCAGGCAGCAACGATACTTGCCCTAGCCTGTGAGCCTCAGATACTGCTTTTTGATGAGACCTTTGACGGTCTTGACCCTGTTATGAGAAATACAGTAAAGCGCATTATCGTTGATGATGTCATAGATAGAAAGGCGACGGTAATCATAACCTCCCATTCTCTCAGAGAGCTTGAGGATACCTGTGATCAGCTTGCACTGCTGCATAAGGGAGGACTTGTGCTTGAGTCTGACGTTCAGCAGCTTAAAACATCGCTCTTCAAGGTTCAGATTGCACTTGGCAATGACTTCACCTCGGAGGATATTGCAAAGGCAGCAGAGTGCGAGATTCTTAACTTCTCAAAGCATGGTTCTGTTGCGAATCTTATCGTCAGGGGGGAACGTGATGCTGTTACAGCAAAGCTTAACGGACTCTCTCCGCTGATTCTTGATATCCTGCCTCTGTCTCTTGAAGAAGTGTTTATCTATGAGATGGAAGCTCTTGGATATTGCTTTGATGATATTGAGGGAGGTGCAAAGAATGAAAAATAAGCTTTTAAGTAAAGGTCTTTTCAAGGAAGGCATGCGGCAGCTGCGCGCGCTGGGTCTTGCGTACTTCTGCATAAGCGCTCTCAGTGCATTGTATACCTGCTACTCATACATTATTGAGGCGATTACAAGCGAAAGATACTACAGTGACATGGAAGTATCGCTTATGAGCGGCTCCATTTCATCTATTTGCTCCTGGGGCATTTATGTGTTCCTGCCTATTATGTGCCTGACTCTGTTCGGGTATCTCAATTCAAGAAGTGCATCGGATTTTTATCATTCAATGCCTAATACCAGGCTTTGCACTGTCCTGAGTTTTACCGCATCCATTGCTGTCTGGTTCTTCTCTGCTGTTCTGGTGGATTTCATTATGGAAATAGCAGTAGGCGCAATATGCGGATTTGAGATTATGTGGGAAGAGCTGTTCAATCAGCTGCTGGTTGTAATTGTATCCTTTGTCCAGCTCTACGGCATAATGCTTGTTTCCGTGAGCCTTGCAACAAGGACCATTAATCAGGTTGTCCTTTCCTTCATGATTGCGTTCCTGCCCAGAATACTCATACTTATCCTCAGCGGTATCAGTGAAAGCGGAGCACCTGTTCTTGTCGGTCTCAGTGATTCACTCGGAGTGTTTGCTGATGTCGATATCAATATTCTCTTTGGCGGGGTTATCTTAAGCAGTTTTGTTGACTATTCCGGCGCACTGATATATTCCTTTGTGCTTGGTATCATCTACTGCGTGCTTGGTACTGTATTCTACATCAGAAGAAAGAGCGAAGCTGCTACGCTTGCAGGCGCAAACAAGTTTGTTCAGTGTACAATCAGAGTTCTCGTTGCTTTTGTAGTGTGTCTGATTCCATGCTTTACCTTCGGTTCTGCATTCATAAGCGCAGCAAATATAGGCGAACTGCTTATTTCTCTTATATCTCTGATGCCGTTGATGCTCCTGATTTACGGTTTTGCTGTTATAGCCTATTTCCTCTATGAGGCTATTTCCACACGAAATTTCAAGGGTGCATTTACTCTTAAGGGTACAATGGGAATCGGTCTTATTGCTCTCATTGTTCTGAATCTTATTTTTACTATTACTCCCACAGTCAGCGCAAAGATTGCTCTTGCTGCAGATATAAGCGATAAAACTGTTTCTGCCATAAGCATCAATACTGAGGATACCCTGTTTGATAGTTATGACATTGGTTATGAGGATATCGGGATTGATGAAATTGAGTTCAAGAACAAGCAGATAATTTCAATTCTGTGTGAGACTCTTGATGACAATATTGATGCCATAGAGTCCGGAGATGATAATGTCTTCTATGACAGAGAGTATTTATCTGTAGAATTCCATATGAACGACGGACGCATTCTGAAAAGAAATGTTTATCTTACCGCCACAAAAATAACTATGATACGCGATATCATGATGGAGGACGATGCATACAGGAATCTACTCAGAAGAGTGCCGAAAGCAAGTGAAGCATCGACTATATATTTTTCAGGTGTTGATCTTTCAAGTAAACAGATCAAGCAGCTTTACGAATGTCTGTACAGCGAAATCGCGGCAATGGATGATGATGAATCCTTCAGTTACCTTGATCCTGACAAGTATATAGAAAATACAGATGATTACGATTTTTATTATGAAGGCATGATCGACCAGTTCTATGTTGTAGGCAGTAAGAACGGCAAATACTGGAACAATTGTTATCCTGTCAATTATCTGGTTCCTGAGACAATGAAGCTGTATATTTCAATAGCCAATGAAGAAAATGATTATTTGGCAGATGAAATATCAGAGATTATTGAAGGGGCAGAAGCCACTGAAGTGGATGTCACATACTTTAATGATAAAAATATTCCCGGTGAGATCTATGATATTGACAGCACTTACGGATGGCTTACAGATGATATTGAGGAAATGTGGAATGAGCCTGTTGAAGGCGCATTCTATAAAGTTGATTTCTTCATCTATAATGATGATCTGCAAAAATTTGACGGATTCATGGTGATAACCCGATATATTGACGCAGACATATTTGAAAAATATGCAGGAAGAATTTACAGATAAATAAAAAGAACCGCCTGTCAAAAGACAGGCGGTTTGCTGTATCCTTACATATTATATATTCTTTCGGGGGAGATGACCTCAACACCCTCGGAATTTGAGGTGAGAACCTCGATGGCCTTTTCTTCATTATCAACACGGAGAATAACATATGCTCTGCCGTGGATGCGGCACTGGAAAGCATACATATACTCAACAACGATATTGGCATTTGCAAGCATTCTCAGCGCTACAGAGAACTTGCCCGGTTCATCGTCAATGCCTACAGCAATAACACTTGTCAGGGTTACTGCAAGACCTGCAGCCTTGAGAGCTGCGCAGGCTTCATCGGGCTTATTGACGATAAGACGGAGGATACCGAAATCAGTGGTATCAGCTACAGAGATTGCTCGGATATCAATATTTGCCTTGGCGAGGACTTCGGTAATATCTGCAAGTCTGCCTGGCTTATTTTCTACAAAAATCGAAAGCTGCTTTATGAGCATTCAAATCACTCCTTAAAAGGTGAATCAGTTGTATGCAAGCTCGAAAGCCTTGATGTTAAGTTCAAGGAACTTGGGAGGAACGCATGCCTTGATGGCATCAAGCCATACATTCTTGTCAATGCCAAGCTGCTTTGCAAGCACTGCCATAAGAACAACGTTTGTTGCCTTCTGGGAGCCTGCCTCCTCAGCAATGGAGAGAGCATCGCAGGTGATAAGGTTTGCCCCTGCTGCCTGAAGCTTTTCGCAAAGCTCGGAAGGATATACAGCGTTGCCTGTGATAACGGGCATGGGGTCGATTTTCTGGGTGTTTGTAACGACAGTGCCGCCCTTCTTGAGATAGGGCAGATAACGTGCAGCCTCAAGCTGTTCAAAAGAAAGGATATAATCTGCTTCACCGAAGTCGATTATGGGAGAATCAACGCTTTCACCGTAGCGGACATAGGTTACAACAGAGCCGCCGCGCTGGCTCATGCCGTGGACTTCGCTGACCTTTACATCATAGTCCATGGAAACGAGAGCACTGCCGAGAAGCTTTGATGCGAGCAGAGTGCCCTGACCGCCGACACCGACTATAAGAATACTTTTGTTTTCCATTTTCAGAGCACCTCCTTAGTTAATAGCGCCAAACTTGCAAAGCTGAGAACAAACGCCGCAGCCGACGCACTGAGTGCGATCGATTTCGATAGTACCGTCGTGAATGCTGATTGCAGGACAGCCGATGTTCATGCACATTTTGCACTTCTTGCACTTGTCCTGATCAACAGCAAGAGGAGCCTCGTGCTTGACGTACTTGAGAAGTGCGCAGGGACGACGGCTGATGATGACGGAAGGCTCTGTAGCTTCAAGCTCTTCCTTAAGGGCAGTCTCAACAGCAGCAAGATCGTAAGGATCAACAACCTTTACGCGATTGATGCCCACAGCCTCACAGAGTTTTTCAAGAGAAACAGCAGCAGTGGGGTCACCCTTGATAGTATATCCTGTGGTGGGGTTCTGCTGATGACCTGTCATTCCGGTAATGGAGTTATCAAGGATAATGGAAACAGAATTGGAACGGTTATAAGCAATATCAATAAGGGAAGTAATACCGGAATGGATAAAGGTGGAGTCGCCGATAACAGCAACGCTCTTCTTTTCTGCTTCTTCGCCTCTTGCCTTGTTAAAGCCGTGGAGAGAAGAGATGGAAGCACCCATGCAAACGCACCAGTCCATAGCGGAAAGGGGTGCAGAAGCACCGAGGGTATAGCAGCCGATGTCGCCTGCGACATTCAGCTTGAGCTTCTTGAGAATATAGAACAGACCTCTGTGAGGACAGCCGCAGCACATTGCGGGAGGACGGACAGGAATGGTTTCCTCGATTTTAGTCTGCTCAGCTTCTTCATTAAGAACAAGCTTCTTGACAAGACCCTGAGAGAACTCGCCGCAGATGGGGAAGAGATCCTTGCCGATAACCTTTATGCCAAGCTGCTTGCAGTGGTTTTCGATGATAGGCTCAAGCTCTTCGATTACATATACTGTCTCAAACTTGGAAGCAAAGTCCTTGATGATATCGACAGGCAGAGGATTGACCATGCCGAGCTTTAAGTAGCTGACGGTGTTTCCGAGAGCTTCCTTTGCATAGCAATAGGAGATGCCTGCGGTGATAACACCGATCTTTGTATCGTTCATTTCGACCCTTGCAACAGCATCGGTGCCTGCGTACTCAGTAAGATCAGCAGTTCTCTTTTCAACTGTAACGTGCTTGCCTCTTGCAAAAGCAGGGAGCATAACGTTCTTTGCGATGTTCTTCTCGTAGGGCTTGAGTTCGAGCTCTGTGCGATCGGAAAGCTCTACAAGAGAACGGCTGTGAGCAACACGGGTGCAAAGACGGAGGATTACGGGAGTGTCGTACTTTTCGCTTATCTCATAAGCAAGCTTTGTGTAAGCAAGGCACTCTGCAGAATCAGAGGGCT
>JAZUPA010000186.1:0-5761 GCA_045604945.1 Acutalibacteraceae bacterium | reverse complement strand
CTCAGCGAGCATATAAAGTCATTGATTGCCTTACGCAGCGCCTGTTCGTCCACGTAGCTTTCTGTATCATCCGGAGATGGAATACACTGCTCCATTTCTGAACTCAGTTCGCTGATATGAGCGCTTCTCTTGAGTCTGCTTCGATTTCTGCAGTAATTCAGAGATATGTTGCGTGCAATGCGGAGCAAAAAGGCATACAGATAGTTTCTCGGTTCATTGGGAGGAATAGAGTTCCACGCTTTCAGGTAGGTGTCATATTCGCATTCCTCTGCCGTCTGCTCGTCTTTCACTATTCCGAGCGCAAACGCTCTTATTCTGCTGCCGTATTTCTCTGCGGTCAGATCTATGGCATCCTCGCAACGCTCAAGATATAAATTAACGATTCTGCTGTCATCCAAGGCTTTCCATCTCCTTTCGTCAGTATTTGAAAGGCCTTCACCCTTATAAACACCGTTTTCCGCGTGAGGTTACACGATATATTATTTCATACACAGATTTCTATGTCTATACGCTGAAACGACAAAGCGCAGCCTCCGAAAAGAAGCTACGCTTTTGTCTTTATCCCATATTCCGCTCAAACCAATCGATCATCAGATCGTCCATCTGATAATAGGTCATCGCGCCGTTGCCGTAAATCCAATCAAAGGTCGGATAGACAGAGATGTGGAATCGCAGCCCGGAAGCCGTTTCTATGCGAAGGCTGCGGTGGTCATCAGCAAATTGTGTGTGCTTTACCATCTGGTCTTCCTCCGACGCAAAACCGCTGAACATCAACTTCTGGAAGCTATCGTTTCCGTAAGGCATAAGACCAAGGGTGATATCGTAAAACTCTGAGATTCCCTTTCCGTTTGTAATCTGATTGCCAACCACCTTGTCATTGTTCCAATCAACCTCAGTGATGGAAGCGATGTCCTCCGCGCTCTCTATGCCGTAAACGCGATACAGCTCAGTGAACTCGCAATGGGTATCGCTGTCAAACTGGATGAAATTGCAGAACAGAGCTGCGTACCATGTGTCGCCGTCACGGAGCACATATACTCCTCTGCATGGCTTTGGAGCGTACACATACAGTTCTATATCTGTCTGTAATGCAGTCTGTCTGTATCCGCAGCCGCCGTCCGACTCAAGATATGAAAGATGCTCGCCCGCCATTTCCGGTGTTATCTTTTTCGGCAGTCCGTATTTCGCAAGCACTTCGGGAATGTCCACCGCCTCGTAAAAGCAGCCGTTATACTCCAGCGCCGCTATTGAATGAACCGAATCATCATATGGGTCATCGAAAATGTCTACGAAGTCGTCAAATAAGTCCGGATTGTCAATGTCACCCTTTTCGCCGAACACATTCAACACAAACGGCAGAATAACAGCAAATGTCAGACAAGCCACCGCGGCTATCGCTCCCCACTTCAGCCACGAATGCTTTTTCTTTGCTTTGCCTTGACGTAATGCCTCAACCGCTTCTATCATATCATCGTCGATGCGTCCCATGGCATCAACAATATGTTCCTTGTTCACAGTTCAAATCCCTCCTTGATTAAGTACGCTCTCAGGCTTTGTCTTGTGCGGTACAGCATACTCTTGAGTTTTGCTTCGCTCATACCGCAGTATGCCGCCACATCCTTCAGTGAATCAAAGAAGTAATACCTTGCGATAAAGGTGTTGCGTGCATCCTCCGGAAGTTCACGCAGGAAGCTCGTTATTGCTTTGTCGAGCATACGGGCATCGACCTCGTGTTCAGTAGATTCATTGCCTTTGAAGCTGTCCTCCAATTCTGACAGCGAGAGCGCATACTCGGAAGCATAGCGTTTTGCGCTGTTCTTTCTGCGGAAAAGGTCGATGGATATGTTTCGAGTAATCTTACCAAGAAAGGTCGACAGCACCTTCGGTCGGTTGGTGGGCATAGAATTCCACGCCCTAAGATATGTGTCATTTACGCACTCTCTGCTGTCCTCAAGATCAGCGAGTATGTTGTGAGCTACCTTCGTCAGATATGCTTCATATTTGTCCGAGGTAAGCTGAACAGCGGTTTCGTCTCTTTGCCAGTACAGTTCCACGATCTGCTCATCGTTCACAGGTATTCCTCCTTTCGCTGAAGCGTTCAAAAGCGCTTTCACTATATATCACGCAAATCAAGGGATTTGGTTTTATATAAATTCGCATTCTTTCAGAAAAAGAAAGACACAGCGCAGCCTCCGAACAGAAGCTGCGCCATTAGGAATTGAGAAATCAGTTTGCAGTAGATTCATTGGGTAGGAAGTAAACTGAATACTCGCCCAGATTGATTGGCAATGTATGGATTTGCGTTCCATCGTAATAACCGGTTAGAGAAAGTACAGCATATCCGGTAATGCCGTCAAGTGTAATATCATAGAGAATCTCTTTAGATGTTTCCTCTTTGATTTCATATGTTCCCGAATATGTTTTGTTATTGGTCGCATCAACAAGTGTAATCTCGCCGTGATTAGCAGTAAGTGTTATATCTACGACTTTAGCATCAGGGTACAATTCATCGGGTTCTCCTACCGCAACGATGATAGCAGCATCGTCAGCAAGTTCTGCATCGTTGCTCATGACGGCTCGCATTTTCCATTCAAAGAATTCGATACGAAGTGTTTCTTTTCCCTTTATGCCACAACTGGTCAATCCAAGCACAGAAACCAATACTAATATAAACGATATAAACTTTTTCATAAGCTCACACCCACTATCAAATTTAATTGCTCAATCCATCTCTTTACCACAATGCCGACAACATTTTCCTACATCTCTGCCCAGTTGTTTCCCACAATGAGAGCATTTGTTATACAGGAAGTGCGGTATAAAGCAAGAAATAGCAACAACGCCTCCGACAATCAACAGAGGTTCATAAATGTAACCGAATAACATTGTGATAATACCTACAAAAGCAAGTATATCTCTTAATCTTTGGGCTTTTTTAGCTTTCATACAATCACACTCCTTCGCTAAATCAAAATCGACTTACAATCACTTCTTGTATAGCCAAAAGAAGATTCCACTGACTAACAGCGGGAAAACAAAAGCACCGATATTGACTGGTCTTACTCCTCCGAAGAAAGAGACTAATCCGATTATGGATATTACCAGTGCTATGATCGCAATAACTTTATAGGTTTTCTTGGTCATATTCTGCACCTCCATAGGAATCATGTTATCTTACAATTCCATTTTAATCTATGGAAACGCAAACATCAAGAGTATTCATCGTATGCTATTCGCCGAACTTCAGTTTGTCCATTTCTGCGTAGTATTCTTTGGTTGCCTTATCTGCTGCGATTACTCGCTCGACCATGCCTTCCTCATAAATATCCTCATAAAGGAAGTTATTGACATCAATCTGATCCTCGGAGTTTCTTGTTCCGTCCTCGTTTCGGGGATATTCAAGAACGAAGTCCATTGCGTAGAATCCCACTCCTGCGTCGTCCATAATGCGGCGAATATCCAGCATTATTTCTGCCGCGCGCTCGAAGGACAATGTGTCTTCGGTCACATACAGTACCAGATGACCGGCCTGCGATCCCAACTCGGCAAGATTGTATATTCCGTCCAGTTCGAGATCTTCTATATGCAGAGCATAGGACGGCACATCGGGATTATCTGCGTATTCCTCGGGGATAAACTCAATATCTCCGTAGCCAATGTCGCAGGTATAAGGAAAACTGGGGCTATCGAGAATGGAATCTACCTGCTTGCGATAATCCGTTCCTATTCTGTCTGCTGTGTTCCAACCGTTTAGAACATCATCTTCATAAAAATCAAATTCAACTCTGCCGAGCATATCCATATAAATCGTAAAGTGAGAGTCCACACTTGACGGAGACTTGATATATGCGTGGTATCGCGTATCCTTAAAACTAAAAGAAACTCTCTCAACATAGAAATCTGTGTCAGCATAGTTCTCTTCAATATGCCTTTCGGCAGAGTTCTGTGCAAGCAATTTGGAGATAGGGTTGCCTACTAATGCGTTGGCAAACACAGCGATTCCGGCTATCAACGCAAGAGCCACAACAAACGCTGTTATCTTCAGCACTTTCTTTTTCATCATTCTTTCTCCTTTCTGAAAGCAAAGTGGAGCAGCCACGAAATAATAACTCCGAGAACAGCAAGTGCGCAGTATATCGCCGTCCAGATTATCAGGGAGTAAAAATCCACCCATCCGGCTCCGGCTATCAGCTGAGGAATAAACATCAGCACATCAGCCGCGAACAATAACAGCGGAACGATATAGACCGCTTTCCACTTGAACACCATATAGCCCACCACGCCGATGAGCGGCATGATTACACTGTTATAGAACATATCCTCGCCTGCGGTAAGCCCCAAGCCGAAGAATATTCCGAATATCAGCAGCAGAAGCGAGAACGAGCGTATCTGCTTGAGCAGTTTTGAGAATACCTTATCGGAGCTTACTTCCCGTGACTCTTTATCTTCGTAGAAAGACCTGCATTGCTCACATTTGCTGATATGCAGTTCAACTGCTTTCCTGCTGTCCTCACTGGCAACACCGTCGTTGACCAGAGGCATAAGATCCATGCACATATCACAGCTTATCTCATTCATCCGTAAAGTCCCTCCTCCGTCAGAATTTTGCGAATTTTTGTCTTGGCTCTGAAATCAATGACCCGTGCGGAGTTCTCCGACACGCCAACTTTCTGCGCTATCTCGTAGAATGAGTAGCCTTCTGTGCGCATCAAAACGATAGTCCTCGTTCTCTCCAGCTCGTCATCAAGTATGCGGCATATTCTCTCAGCTGTTACCTTGTCGATATATTGCGCATCAGGCGCTGCCGAGGCCGTTCCAAGGTAATCAGGCAGTTCGTCTGTCGGCAGTCTGTTACTCTTCCTCAGATGGGCGTACCATTTATATCGAGCTATGGAAAAGAGCCACGTTTTTATATCTGATTCACCGCGAAAGGTCACTATTGACTTTACTACCTCTAAAAATACCTCTGAAGCAAGATCCTCTGAAAGAGAGGCATCACGGCTGAGACTGAAAAGATAGTTAAATACATCGTTATAATATCTGCTGAATAGTTCTTCAATCAGTTTTCGCATTGTGACCCTCCTTTCATCGAATTAGTGTAGATAATACGTAATTTGTTACAGCACCTTTGCAATATTTTACTTTATCTGAAGGGATTATTCAATAAACGAAAAGCAGGCGGCACGATCATCTCTGAACGTACCGCCTGTTGTGTATTAGTATTCAGTTATCAGAACTTTCCCGCGGCAAGCACCCAATAGATCTGTCCGTCATCGCTCTGTCCGGAAACAAGGCACATATGGGTAAGATCGCCAAGCAACTTCTCTGCCAGATGAGACGCATTAAGCCATGCCTCCACCGCTTCATCCGGAGACCTCTGACCGGCACCTAACAGCTCAATGAAATCGGAACCGTCCTGTGCCAGAGATTCATAAGCGATGGTGTAATCCTGACCTCCGGGTCGGGTGTGTGAGAAGGATTCCTTTATCTCCTCAAGGCGAAGCATGGCGGCCTCATAAAGACCAGTACCGTCCGATTGTTCGGCGATTTTCAGCTCCGCAAGGTCATGCTCTGCACGATAGCTGTTGATAACCTCTATTCCCGTATCGGTATACACGCTCTCCGCGTTCGCATCAACAGAGGATATACCCTCGTCGGTGACATAGGAAATGATAGCCGCGTTTTCTATGGTATACTGCTTAAGTTTTGTGTAAATCTCGTCGGGTGTGGTGTAGTATTTCTTGTCCCACATTCCGACGAT
>JAZUPA010000185.1:0-17993 GCA_045604945.1 Acutalibacteraceae bacterium | reverse complement strand
TCGGCTGAAAGCACACTTCGGGCAATACGGAATGGCGAATTTCTCCGCTGGAGCTGTATGGCGAAAGCCATAACGTATGTCTGCGTTAAAGACAGAGAGATTATGCGCACTTCCGCATAAAATCGGGTGGTACCGCGTGCTATAGGCTCGTCCCGTGTGGACGGGTCTTTTTTGTTTTTGCAGTGAAAAGGCTTCTCCTTGAGGAGAAGCTGTCGAGCTTGCAAGACTGATGAGGTGTAAAAACACCTCTCCCCTCAAGGGGAAGGCTCAATTTTGTCATCTAAATACTTCTATACACCTAAATTCGAAAGGATTGATCACCAACATGAAAGAATCTATCGCAAAGCTGCGCGAGCAATTCGATCTCGATGCAGCGACGGCGGCTACCAGTGCTGACGTTGAAGCACTGAGAATCGCTTATCTAGGCAAAAAGGGCTCTGTTACCGAGCTGCTTGGAAAGCTCCGCGATGTTCCCAACGAGCAGAAGAAGGAAGTTGCTCAGGGAATCAATGAGCTCAAGAAGTACGCTGAGGGTGTTATCACCGAGAAGGCTGCTGACTTAAAGGCTAAGGAAGAGGCTGCTGCTATCGCATCTGCTGAGCGTTACGACGTTACCATGCCTCTTACCGACAAGCTCGGTTCTCTCCACCCCATTACCCTTGTTCAGCGTGAGGTTGAGCAGATTTTTGCTACAATGGGCTTTACAATTGAGGATTACAGCGAAGTCGTTACCGACTACGAGTGCTTTGAGGGCGTTAATATTCCCAAGCATCACCCCGCTCGTGATATGCAGGACACCTATTATCTTGACAACGGTCAGCTTCTGAAAACCCACACCAGTGCGGCTCAGAACGCAATTCTCCGCAAGTACGGTGCACCTCTCCGTGCTATCTTCCCCGGACGCTGCTTCAGAAACGAAGCTACCGATGCCTGCCACGAAAACACCTTCTTCCAGATGGAAGGTATGATGGTTGACGAGAATATCTCCATCTCCAACCTCATCTACTTTATGAAGACCATGCTTTCCGAGGTTTTCCAGAAGGACGTTAAAGTCAGACTTCGTCCCGGCTTCTTCCCCTTCGTTGAACCCGGCTTTGAGCTTGATATTTCCTGCCTTATCTGCGGCGGCGAAGGCTGCCCCAGCTGCAAGAACAGCGGCTGGCTTGAGCTCTGCCCCTGCGGCATGATTCACCCCAACGTACTTAAAGAAGGCGGCGTTGACCCTGAGAAGTACACAGGCTTTGCATTCGGTCTCGGTCTTACCAGACTTGCCATGATGAGATACGGCATCAAGGATATCCGTGTTCTCAACAGCGGCAATCTCAAGGCAATGACTCAGTTCACAGCGAAATAAAGAAAGGGAGGGTTTATAAATGCTTATTTCAATGAATTGGATAAACGAGTTTGTTGACCTCAAGGGTCTCGATCTCGACGAGCTTATCCACCGCTTCACCCTCTCTACCGCTGAGGTTGAAGATATTTTCCACATGGGCGAAAATCTTACAGGCGTTGTCACCGCTAAGATTCTTTCCGTTGAGCAGCATCCCAAGAAAGAAAAGATCCACATGCTCAAGGTTGACAAGGGCGACGAAGTCATTGACATCGTCTGCGGCGCTCCCAATGTACGCGAGGGTCTTATTGTTCCCCTTGCAACCGACGGCGCTAATGTAAACGGCTATCCCATCAAGGTTGCAAAGGTCTACGGCTACATGAGCCACGGTATGTGCTGCTCTGAGGCTGAGCTTGGCATTTCTGCCGACGGCAGCGGTCTTATGGAGCTTCCCGATGATACACCCCTCGGTGTTGACATCCGTGATCTTTACGAAATCCGTGACACTGTTTTTGAGGTCGACAACAAGTCCCTTACAAACCGTCCCGACCTCTGGGGTCACTACGGTATCGCCCGTGAGTTCTCTGCTCTCTCCGGCAGACCTCTCAAGCCCCTTGATCGCGTAAATTCCAAGGCTTTCAAGAATCTTCCCAAAGTTGACATCGACATAAAGGACAAGAAGAACTGCTTCCGTTACACCTCTGTCAAGGTCGAGAACGTAACTGTTCCCAAGAGCCCCACAAACATGAGAATCCGCCTGCATTACTGCGGCACCAGAGCCATCAATCTTCTTGCTGACCTTACAAACTATCTCATGCTTGAAATGGGTCAGCCCATGCACGCATTTGATCTGAGAAAGGTAAGCAAGATCGAAGTTCAGAGATTCTCAGATCCTTTCACCTTCCAGACCCTTGACGATACAGAGAGAAATATCGACACCGATACTCTTATGATCACCAGCGGCAACGAGCCTGTTGCTATTGCAGGTATCATGGGCGGTCTTGCTTCTGAGATCGAAGATGACACCACCTCTCTGCTCCTCGAAAGTGCTACCTTTGACGCTGTTTCCATCAGAAAGAGCGCTACAAAGCTTGGCATGAGAACCGATGCTTCCGCTCGTTACGAGAAAACTCTCGACCCCGAGAATACTCTCCCTGCCGTTGAGCGTTATCTCTGGCTTCTCCAGCAGATCGACCCCGATGCAAAGGTCATTTCCGCTGTTACCGACAACTATCCCACAAAGTACAAGAAAATCACTCTTGACTTTGACAAGAAGTATGTTGACAGATATACAGGCATCAAGATCACCAATGCAAGAATCATCAAGACTCTTGAGGCTCTCGGCTTTACTGTAAGACACGAGAAGAATAACTTCTCCGTTGATGTCCCCTCCTGGAGAGCTACAAAGGACGTCACCATCAAGGCTGACATCATCGAAGAAATCACCAGAATCTACGGTTACGACAACTTTGAGATAAAGACCGCTCCCTCTCCCCTCTATCCTGTTCGTGAGGCTGAGGGCAGACGTGATGACTTCATGGTCAAGAATCTCCTTGCTGACCGCTTCTCCCTCCACGAGGTTCACTCCTACATCTGGGCAGACAGCAAGAAGTTCAAGGAAATCGGCATTGAGGTTGAGGACAACGTAAAGCTTGTCAACTCCATCAACCCCGATCAGATCGTAATTCGAAACAGCATGATTCCCACCCTTCTCTCCATGACTTCAGAAAACAAGCTCTTTGATTCCTCTTTCGGTATTTTCGAAATCGGTCGTGTAATCGAAGGTCTCAAGGCTGACGGTCTCTGCAACGAGAGAAAGAAGCTGGGCGTTGTTCTTTACTCCAAGACTGAGAGCGAGAAGGCTATTTACCTCAAGCTCAAGGATATTCTTATGACTGTCAACGCAGTTGTAAAGGGCGGCGTTCTCTCCCTGCGCAGTGCTGAGAATGTTGCTCATGCATGGCAGCACCCTGTAAACACCGCTGAAATCGTCCGTGGCGACGAAGTTCTCGGCTTCATCACGGCTATCCATCCCGCTGTATGCGCTAAGATCGACAAGAAAGCAGCTGTTGTTGCTCTGGAGCTCGACATGGACGCACTTTCCACCCAGCAGACCGCAGGCATCAACTATGCTGATCCCAGCAAGTTCCCCGAAATGGATATCGACCTGACCCTCCTCCTCGAAAAGGGCGCTCAGTACGGCGAGGTCAAGGCAATCGTTGAGACTGTTGAAAGCGAGATTCTCAAGGGTGTAACCCTTGCTGACGTCTACGAAGGCGCAGAGCTCAATGGCGCCCGCGCCGTTACAATCCGTTTGACCTTCTCTTCCGATGAGAGAACTCTCTCCGGTGACGAGGTACAGGCTGAAGTTACCAAGGTTCTTGACGCTCTCAATGCTAAGGGCATCAAGATGAGATAACCTTAAAAAGAAAGGAATTATTATCATGGAAAACATCAAGGAATTTATCGAAAAGGCAGTTGCCAAGATCAAGGAATCCCCCGACCTTCTCAAGAAGTTCAAGGAAGACCCCAAGGGTACCATCAAGGAAATCATCGGCGAATTCGATGACGATATAATCTCCGGCGTTGTTGAGGCTGTAAAGGCAAAGCTCGGCGACAGCGATCTTCTCGACGGTCTCAAGGATAAGATCGGCGGTCTCTTCGGTAAGAAGGACTAAGATTTATATGCAAAAATGTGGTTCAGCTTTCGCTGAACCACATTTTTTATTCTCCAAGTGTGGACATAATCGTTATTCCGCTGCTGTCAAGATAGATCCTTTCAGATCCACCCAGCGTGTCAGTCTGCCAGAAAGAAACTCTCCAAACACACTCATCGCTGTCATAGGAAACCGAGACCCTGTTGTAATATACAGTCTGATCTGCCTTCGCTCTTTCTATCGCATCATACATATCCTTTATCTCGACAGGTGAGGTGTTGTTGAAGCCGTCGCGTCTGACAAGCGGTTCATAGTTTTTGCTTTGCTCCAGATCTTCTCTGAAGGAAAACACACCTGCTTCTTCGGGCTCCAAAATGTATTCGATTACGTAAAAATTGGCATAAAACATGACTTTATCGTAATCGCCTGTTGTTCTGAAATCCATTATTTCCTTGCCGATTCGGTATTGACCCGGGGTAAGCTCGCCGTAAAGCCATTTCCAGTCAACGTCCCATTTGGTTGTGCCGTCTTTTGAAATAATATACCCTATATCATCCCAGGCTATTTCCGCTTCGCCATTATATTTGTAACTGACCTTCGACCATTCTTTGCCGTCAAAGTTTTCGATTACATAGTAGCTGCCTGTCATCAGGTCACCCGAAGGGTTTCCGCCGGACTGCTCACATACTATAGTCAGACCCTTTGCAGTGACATTTTCAGCAGTAAGCTTTACTCCCCAGTCAGGGGTGGGAGCGCTTTGTATCTTTTTTATTGAGAACACCTCACCAAGCTGCAGAGGATATGATTCCATCACACTGCCGTCGAAATACACTTTAATGATGTCGCCAACGTAAAGATTCGGGCAGCCTTCCTCTGAGGTCACGTTTTTGGTTACATAGGCTTCTGAACCTGCCGTTGCTCCGCTGTTGCCCTTGTCAATTACCGCGACAAGCATATTTGTCCCGTGTACTTCCAGCACCTCAGCTATGAAATATGCCTGCGGTGTTTCTTCCGTCACCGCTTTGCCACAGCCTGCAAGGGAAAGCATACTGAGCATTATAAGCAGAATTGCAGTCAATCTTTTCACGCCTGTCACTCCTTAATACTCTGTCTCAGGCAGCTCGCTCAGGTTCAGTCGGCCAATATATGCGAAGTCGTCAAGTGAGTAGCGCATTACGCTCTCGGAACTGCATACAAAGAAATTATCACCGATGAACAAGCCTCTTGAAGCGCCTATGTAGTAGTAATAGTCGTCTACTTCCACCTCGTTTTTAAGGAAGAAGCCGCTCTCATCGTTGTAGCCATAGACAAAGTATCCGTCTTCAGCAGGGAATGCGATGAGATTCTTTTCCACCGATACAAGAATTGCCTTGTGGTTGTAGATTGCCTCTGACCAGTTCTCCTCAAGGATAAGCTTGTGCTTTTCGGTTACGTTATAGGGGTCGGAGGTATCGAACATTGAGAGCTTGAGTCCCTTTGTCCAGCCTGTATCCTCATCTGCGTCAAAGCCCAGACCTAAAAGTCTGCCCTCGCCGAACTTATGGAGATAGCTTGAGAATCCGGGGATTTTAAGCTCTGACATGATTTTCGGATTCTCGGGATTGCTCAGGTCAACTGTGAACAGAGGGTCAACCTGACGGAAGGTGACAAAATATGCCACATCGCCGTCAAAACGAACCGATTTGACATTTTCATCCTTTGCAAGCTCGTCAACATATCCTACAAGCTCCAGATTCCCGTTAAGAATATAAAGTCCGTTGCTTTCGCTGCTGTCGTATTCATACCTGTCAAGACCGTCGGTGTAGATGGTCTGTGTCCAGCTGTTATCGGTGGTAACAAAGCGGTAATAACCGTTGTACTCATCGATTGAAAACTGATTGAGCAGTGAGCCGGGAATTGTACCCGATGCTTTTTCTGTGATAACTCCGTCCTTTATGTCGTAAAGGATAATCGCGGTCTCATATCTGCTCTCGGTTTTCACATAATTCTTGCCGTCCTGAACACCTTCGCTCTCTTCGTATTCGTAACTTGAAAGTGCCAGCACAAGACTGTCGGTATCTGCATAGACTGTTCCGTATCCGCCAAGGGCTGCCTTTACACTTTCAAACTGCTGTGCGCTTTCCATGTCCACACAGGCAATGATATTGTATACTGTGCTTTCGATTTCGGGGAATATGCATATATCCTTGCAGGCGATGAGGCTTTCTGCACCGTCAACAGCTATTGCAGGGACGTATGTTTCGGGCTTATCTTCAAGTATATTGTTTGTCCATATCTGCTCGCTGGTTATAAGATACAGCTTTCCGTCCGTCATGCGTGACGAAACAAGGTTTCCGCTCTGAGAAAAGGTTTTCTCGACTTTCGGAGCATTTCTGTCGGAAATATCATAGATAACGGTTACAGTCTCCTGACCGTAATTTATGCTGTAATCTCGGTCTTCTTCTCCGCTCTGCACATAGTTTTTGTACCACTCATCCACGCTGAGTATGGCGGCAAGTTTGTCTCCATATATATAAATCTGGCTTACAGAAGCGTATTCTCTGCCCTCTATTGCGACAGTGGAAAGCTCGGTCATTGAATCACTTTCTACTATGGTAAGGTAGCCGTTTCTGAGGATATAGATATGCTTGCCGTCGGTTTTGAGAATATCGCCCTCATCAACACCATCTACCTGCACATTGGTGCCTGAATATTCGGGTGCCATGGTGCCGTTTATTGATAAGGATTCATCCTTATCTGCTCCAAAAAATGAATCCATTTCAACCGAATCTTCCACCACAGCACCGTCTGTAAGAATTCCGCTGCCCATGCTGCCGAGGCTCTGACTGCTTTCAACCATCAGATTGAAAATGTCCTTATATTCTGATACTGTTTTTATCTCTGCACCGGGCAGTTTTTCACTCTTTCCGCACGAAGACGCAAAGAGCAGTATTACCACGGTCAGGAGCAACGCCAATATCTTTCCTGAAGTTTTCTTTGTCATGTTTATTCTCCTCTCATTTCACTCTATACTCTTTTAACACATTAGCAACCAAAAAGGTTGGAATTTTATGTAAAAATCAGCAAGAGGAGAGAACTTTTGCAAATTCTCTCCTCTTCTGCCTGCATAATATATATTTCACAAACCACCAAGCAAAACAAAACGGGGTGCCATGTCCATGCAGGGAGACAATACACCCTGCAATATATAACCGTAGTTTTGGGGGTTTTGTGACAGGTTTTATACCATTTTTTCCTGTTTTACCTTTTTATCGATAACGTGACGGGATGCAAGCTCCTTTCGGATATCGTCAATGGAGATTCCCATCTCAACCATGAGAACAAGTACATGGTATGCAAGGTCTGCAATCTCGTAGATTGTCTCCTTCTTGTCGTTGCCCTTGCCTGCTACAATAACTTCCGTGCTCTCCTCTCCAACCTTCTTGAGGATTTTGTCAATGCCCTTTTCAAAAAGATATGTAGTGTAGGAGCCTTCCTTTTTCTCGGTCTTTCTGCCCTCGATAAGCTCAAAAAGTCCGTCCATGGTGAAATCATTTATGTCCTCATTTTCAAAGATCACATCGTTGAAGCAGGAATCTGCGCCTGTGTGACAGGCAGGACCTTTCTTCTGCACAACAACGGTAAGCGCATCGCCGTCACAGTCGGCGGTTATAGACACGATTTCCTGAGTGTTGCCGCTGGTTTCGCCCTTGCGCCACAGCTCCTGTCTGGAGCGTGACCAGAAGCAAGTGCGCTTTTCTTCCATGCTTATTTTAAGGCTTTCCTCGTTCATATATGCAACGGTCAGCACCTTGCGGCTGTAAGCATCCACTACAACTGCAGGGATAAGTCCCTTTTCGTCAAACTTAAGCTTAGAAATATCAATCATACTTATAACCTCACATTTATTCCCTGAGCATCAAGCTCTTTTTTCAGGTCGGATATTCTGACTTCGCCAAAGTGGAAAATAGATGCGGCAAGTCCTGCATCAACTTTGGGAAGGGTTTTGAAAAGTGTGGTGAAATCATCGATGCAGCCTGCACCTCCTGAAGCGATGACGGGGACATCCACAGCATTGCAGACAGCTTCCAGCATTTCAAGGTCAAAGCCTTTCTTTACTCCGTCCGTGTCTATGCTGTTTACCACTATCTCGCCTGCACCCATATCCACGCATCTCTTTATCCATGAGATAGCCTCCATGCCTGTATCCTCTCTGCCGCCGCGGGCAAAAACACGGAATTCATTATCAACTCGCTTGATATCGGCAGAAAGCACGACGCACTGGTCGCCGTAACGCTGTGCGGCTTCGTATACAAGATTGGGATTGCGGATAGCGCCTGAATTAACGCTGACCTTGTCAGCTCCGCATTTGAGCACTCTGTCAAAGTCCTCAAGGGTGTTTATACCGCCGCCGACGGTAAGGGGGATGAAAATTTTGCCGGCAACTTCGGTCAGGGCTTCGGTGAAAAGCTTTCTTCCCTCAGCTGATGCTGTTATATCATAGAAAACCAGCTCATCTGCGCCGTTTTCACTGTAGTAGCTGCCAAGCTCAACGGGAGAGGAAACATCGGAAAGTCCCTGAAAGTTGACTCCCTTCACCACTCTGCCGTTTTTTACATCAAGGCAGGGGATTATTCTCTTTGTAATCAAGAGCGCACCTCCCTGATTGCCTCATCCAGCGAGAGCATTCCTGTGTAAAGTGCCTTGCCGAGGATTGCACCGTGAAGTCCCAGCGCCTTGAGTTTTCTGATATCCTCAATGGTTGATACACCGCCTGATGCGATAATATCAAGCCCCAGCTCCTTTGACATTTCCTCGTAAAGCTCCAGGTTTGCTCCGCCAAGAAGTCCGTCCTTGGAAATATCGGTGCAGATTATGGTCTTTACTCCTGCTTTCTGCATCTCTTTGCAGAAGGTCATGCACTCTTTGTTTGTAACTTCCTGCCAGCCGCGGATTGCAACAAATCCGTCGCGGACATCAACGCCGACAGCGATTTTATCACCGTAAAGCTTTACCATCTCATTGACAAAGCCTGCCTGAGTCAGTGCTGCTGTGCCGAGAATGACACGCATGACCCCTGCATCGATATATTTCTTTACAGTCTCTGCAGAGCGGATACCTCCGCCGACTTCTGTTTTAAGTCCGATTTCCTTTATGATACGGGAGATAAGCTCAATATTGGGAGTTTCTCCTGTTTTTGCGCCCTCAAGGTCAACAACGTGCAGACATTCCGCACCTGCATCGCGGAAGCCCTTTGCAACAGATACGGGGTCTTCACTGTATACGGTCATCTGTTCATAGTCGCCTCGGACAAGTCTTACGGCTTTGCCTTTAATAAGGTCAATGGCAGGATAAAGTTTCATAGTATCAACCACATTTTCTCAAGATTTCATTTTTGATTTGCATATTTTTTCGTAATATTGCGCTATATTTCACAATACGCTTTTAATATTGCAAGACCTGTTTTTCCGCTCTTTTCCGGGTGGAACTGTGTTCCGAAAACGTTGCCGTTCTGCACTGCTGCGGTAAGCTCAGCTCCGTATTCGGTGGTCGCGGTGGTGTTCTTTTCGCAGTCTTCTGCGGCAAAGGAATGTACAAAGTAAACGAAGTCGCCTTCCTTGAGATATTTGAAAATCGGGCTTTCGTTATAGAACTTCAATGCATTCCAGCCTATGTGCGGCACCTTGTAGTCTTCAGGTATCCTGGGCTTTATAGATCCGACTGTGCCTGAGACAAGACCGAGTCCCTCATGCTCACCGTATTCAAGGCTTTTGTCAAAAAGCATCTGCATTCCGAGACATATTCCGAGAAGGGGTTTTCCATCATGAGCAAGCTCTTTGACTATCTTGTCAAGTCCGCTGTCGCGAAGTTTTGCAGCAGCATCGGCAAACGCTCCGACTCCCGGAAGAATCAGCCTGTCGGCTCCTCTGAGTACCTTTTCGTCAGCCGTTACTACTGCTTCTTCACCGATACAGGCAAAGGAGCTTTTCAGGGAAAAAAGATTTCCCACTCCGTAATTTATTATAGCAACCATTAAAGCACTCCCTTTGTGGACGGAATCTCGTCGCTGTGAGCCTTGTCAATATTTACAGCCTCTGCCAGCGCTCTTGCCAGCGCCTTGAAAACTCCCTCTATGATGTGGTGCGAGTTTGTGCCTGCAAGCTGCTTGAGATGTACTGTGATGCCTGCCTTGCGGGTGAAAGCAAGAAGGAATTCTTCAACAAGCTCGGTGTCAAATGTACCGACCTTTTCAGTGGGAATCTGCACATCAAAATTGAGGTATGCTCTGCCCGAAAGGTCAACCGCACAGAGGATGAGTGCCTCATCCATGGGAAGGATTATATCTCCGTAACGGGTCACACCGCGCATATCTCCAAGTGCTTCAGCAAGCGCGGAGCCAAGGCAGATTCCGATATCCTCTACTGTGTGATGGTCGTCAACATAGGTATCGCCTTTTGCCTTTATGATAAGATTGAAGCCGCCGTGACGGGTGAAAAGCATGAGCATATGGTCAAGAAAACCTACGCCTGTGTTTATCTCTCCGATTCCGCCGCCATCAACGTTGAGATCCAGGGTGATGTTTGTTTCAGCTGTCTTGCGTACGATTTTACTTGTTCTCATCATTTTCCCTCCAGTATGTCCTGAATGGTATCGAGCATTGCCTTTGTTTCTTCAAATGTACCGATGGTTATGCGGTTGTAGTCAGCAATTCGGGGCTTTGCAAAGTTGCGGACAAGAACGCCGCGGTTTTTAAGTTCCTTGTAAAGGTCAAAGCCACCGATTCTGTCTGTCTTTGCAAAGACAAAGTTGGTTGCGGATTCCGTTACCTCGAAGCCCATCTCACGAAGGCGGTTTTCCGCATAGGTACGGGTCTCAATTATTTTTTTGCAGTTCTCGCGGTAATATTCATTGCTGTCGATAGCCGCTGCGCCTGCGCACATGGTCAGGTAGTCAACATTGTAGGGGTTGGTGGAGTTTCTTACTCTGTCCATATCCTCGATAAGCGCCTTGCTGCCGATGGCAAAGCCAAGACGTGCGCCTGCCATGGAGCGGGATTTTGAGAAGGTCTGGACAATAAGGATATTATCGTACTTCTTTATAAGGGGTACGCAGGTTATACCGCTGAAATCAACGTATGCTTCGTCAACTATAACCACTCTGTCGGGGTTTGATGCTACGATTTTTTCGATTTCCTCAACACTCATTGCTATTGCGGTGGGTGCGTTGGGGTTTGCGATAACGACATTTTTGCCGCAGTTGATGTAGTCCTCTACGCTGACTGTAAAGTCATCATTGAGGGGCTTTGTCTCAAAGGGTACTCCCAGCATATTTGCCCAGACATCGTAGAAGGAATAGGTGATATCGGGGAATGTTACCTGCTTCTCCTCATCGCAGAAAGCCATGAACGCAAACATCAGGGCTTCGTCCGAGCCGTTGCTGAGTATTACATTCTCAAGCTCCACTCCGTTGAGCTCAGCTATTTTGCTGCGGAGGTTCTTTGCCTGAATATCGGGATAAAGCTTCAGTCTTGCAACAGCATCAGCATTGACTGCTTCAGCTACCGCAGGTGCGGGAGGATAAGGATTTTCATTGGTGTTGAGCTTGATATATTTCTTGTCCTGAGGCTGCTCGCCCGACACATAAGGTGTCATCTTCGCCATTCTGGCATTTAAAAATCTGCTCATTTCTTAATCCTTCTTTCTGGCAAGTGCGCTTCGTGCGTGAGCGGAAAGACCTTCGCTCTCTGCGAAATATGCCACTCTGTCGCATATTTCAAGCAGCGCCTGCTCGGTATAATAAGAATAACATGTTTTCTTTACAAAGTCATCAACTGAAAGAGCACTTGAGAATTTTGCGGTGCCGCCTGTGGGGAGCACATGGTTTGTTCCCGACATATAGTCGCCCAGCGCCTCGGGGCAGTTTTTGCCGAGGAATACAGAGCCTGCGTTGCGGATAAGGGGAAGCAGCTCAAAGGGCTTATCGGTGCAGATTTCAAGGTGCTCAGGTGCAAGCTCGTTGGAAATCTCAACTGCCTGCATGAGGTTGTCGGCTATGATTATCATGCCGTTGTTATCGATGGAGGTACGGGCAATCTCTTCTCTGGGGAGCAGCGCAATCTGACGCTCAAGCTCTGCGGAAACCTCTTCTGCAAGCTTTTCGCTGTCGGTTACAAGCACTGCGGATGCGCGCTTGTCGTGCTCTGCCTGGCTGAGCATATCGGCTGCGATGATTCGCGCCTCGTTTGTGCCGTCGGCAATGACGAGAATCTCACTGGGACCTGCAATCATATCGATTGCAACCCTGCCGAAAACCTGACGCTTTGCTTCTGCTACAAATGCATTGCCCGGTCCGACGATTTTATCGACCTTTGGGATACTCTCGGTGCCGTATGCAAGTGCTGCAACAGCCTGTGCGCCGCCTGTCTTGAATATTCTGTCAGCCCCTGCAATCTTTGCTGCGGTGAGAATTACGGGGTTTATATTGCCGTTGCAGGTAGGGGGCGATACCATGATTATCTCGTCAACTCCTGCGATTTTTGCAGGGATAATATTCATGAGAACAGAGGAAGGATATGCTGCTGTGCCGCCCGGTACATAAACGCCTGCCTTTTCGATTGCGGTAACCTTCTGTCCGAGGACTGCACCGTTTGCACGCTTATATTCAAAGCCTTCCTGCTTCTGGTTGATGTGGTACTCGGTGATGTTTTCCTTCGCCTTTTCCATTATCGCAATAAGCTCGGGGTCGGTTGCCCTGAATGCGGCTTCCAGCTCTTCATCGGTTACCTCAAGGGCATCGATCTTTGTTTTATCGAACTTTTCGGTATAGAAACGGAGTGCATCGTCGCCCTCGGCTCTGACCTTTGCGATTATTTCGGAAACGACAGAGGAAACGTCGACTTCTTCGATTTCTCTGTCGAAAATATCAGAGGGTGAAACCTCGGAGAATTTATATGTCTTGATCATGTGAAACTTCCTTTCGCGGAACACTCGGACGACCAGTGGTCGCCCTAACAATTACAGCTGATTTTTGGCTATCTGATCTCGGATTCGGCTTATCTCTTCGCTCTTGAAACGATAGCTGACTTTATTTGCGATAAGTCGGGCGCTGATATTCACAATATCCTCTTTCGGCTCGAGTCCGTTTTCTTTAAGAGTTGCGCCTGTTTCGACTATATCAACAATTACATCGGAAAGTCCGAGAAGCGGTGCAAGCTCGATAGAGCCCGAAAGCTTGATTATATCAATCACTCTTGACTTTGAATTGTAATGGGTTCTTGCAATGTTGGGGAACTTTGTTGCAACCCTGAGTACATCTCTGCCGTCATCGGAAAATACATTGGGAGCTGCAACCGCCATGCGGCACTTGCCGATTCCGAGATCCAGAAGCTCGAAAACATCAGGCTCGTATTCAAGCAGGATATCCTTGCCTGCAACACCTATATCCGCCGCGCCACGTTCAACATAAATCGCTACGTCCGAGGGCTTTACCCAGAAATAGCGGACGCCGCATTCTTCGTTTTCAAACACAAGCTTGCGGTTTTTCTCCTTTATGGAAGGGCATCCGCAGCCTGCCTTTTCAAATATATCGTATGCCTTTTCACCGAGGCGGCCCTTTGGCAATGCTATATTAATCATAATTATTCCACCTCAATCTTTTCGCCGTATCTTATATCGCCGTAGTCTTCCTTCTGAGCGCGCACGCTTCTGCCGCTTTTCTGTATTTCAGCTGTTGCTGCGAAGACCTTTTCCATTGCGGTCTCGTCATTATATATCAGAAGAACGTCAACATCAAGCTCTGACCTTGCGGAAATCACCCGGGCAACCTGGTCAAGATACACTGCAAAACCGATTGCACCGCCGCTTCTGCCAAATCGCGCCAGGAGCTTATCGTATCTGCCGCCAGACAGCACCGCCTCAGGCACTTCGTTTACAAAGCCCTGGAAGATGATTCCGTTGTAATAATGCATATCGTTGACAAGCGAGAAATCCAGCATTATCTTCTTGTCGTGAAGCACTGCGGAAATATCCGCAAGCTCCTGCACTGCTGCTTCTGTCTGCTCATTTACGCTCAGGGACTTCAGCTTCTCAATGCTGCCTGCGAGAGGAGCATAGAGAGTTGCCAGCGCTGCAAGCTTTTCGGTAAGGGCTTCATCCATCCCCCATTCACCGCATCTTGCTCTCAGTGAATGTTCATTCTTTGCGCTGATGCAGGCTAAAAGCTCTTTCTTCTGCGCGCTGCTCAGGTCAGCTTCTTCAAGTATTCCCGAAAGCAGACCCATATGGGATACTACGAGAAGGCTTTCTCCACCAAGGGTCTCAAGACTTTTTGATGCTATGCTCAGCACCTCGCACACCGAGAAAAGATCGATTTCGCCTATGCACTCAAGTCCTGACTGCATGATTTCGCGAAATTCCTTTGTGCCGCCTGCCACGCGGTAGACATTCTCATTGTAATACACCTTGCGCAGTCTGCTGTCAGCAGGGTCATTTTTTACTATGGAAAGAGTGACGTCAGGCTTGAGCGCCATAAGATGCCCTGCCATGTCGTTGAAGGTTATTATCTCTTCGCCGCGCAGAAATGCACGGTTGCGGGCATACAGGTCATATTCCTCAAACTTGCTCATTGAATAAGGTATGTAACCGTTCTCTGCATATATTTCTCTCAGTGCAAGAGATGCTTTTTCCTCCGCTCTGAGTATCTTATCGGATATATTCATATAGCTTCCTCCGTTATTGATATGGATGTATTTTAACACGCTTTATTATGGTAGTCAAGTAAAGCGGTAGCGTGGTGATGTGGAAAATCATCAATTGCTTCGCCTGTATTTTGTGCAATATTTACACCACTGTACGATTCTCCAAAAAAGGCATCGATTTATGCCGTTTTTTCTATTTGACATTAGTGGGCTGCAAGGGTATAATTAACCGAATGAAAACCACACTTCATATGGAGGTCACGACACATGATGCATCTGGCGAATGCTGTTGTTTACACAGATAAAAAATTTGTCAAAGCAACCGTTTCCGTTGATGGTGGTCGTATTGTTTCTATTACCCCGATGTGTTCTGCTGAAGGGGCAGTATTTGATTTTTCAGGTTATTATATTTTTCCCGGTCTCACTGATGTGCATGTTCATTTCAGAGAGCCGGGTTTTTCTTATAAAGAAACCATACGAACCGGTTCAATGGCATCGGCAAGGGGCGGTTTTACAAACGTATGCACCATGCCGAACTTAAACCCCACTCCCGACAGCGATGAAAATCTGGCTGCACAGGAAAGTATAATCAAAACTGATGCTGTAGTCAATGTTTATCCCTACGGAACTATCACAAAAGGTCAGATGGGAGAAGAGCTTTCCGATATGGAAGCAATGGCAGAGCGAGTCTGCGGCTTCTCTGACGACGGCAGAGGGGTTCAGTCTGAAGAGCTCATGAGAGAAGCCATGAAAAAGGCAAAGGCTCTCGGTAAAATAATCGTTGCCCACTGTGAGGACAATTCACTGCTTCACGGCGGATATATCCACGACGGCGAGTACGCAAAGGCTCACGGTCACAGAGGAATCTGCTCCGAAAGCGAATGGGGTCCCATTGCGAGAGACTTAAAACTCGCACGCGAGATCGGCTGCAAATATCACGTATGCCATATTTCCTGCAAGGAAAGCGTTGAGATAATCAGACAGGCAAAGAAAGAGGGCGTTGACGTCACCTGCGAAACTGCTCCGCACTATCTTGTCTACTCCGACGCTGACCTTCAGGAGGACGCAAAGTGGAAGATGAATCCTCCCATCCGCTCGGAGGAAGACAGAAAAGCTCTTATTGAAGGAATATGCGACGGCACTATCGATATGATAGCCACCGATCACGCACCCCACTCCGCAGAGGAAAAGGGACGAGGACTTGAAAAGAGCGTAATGGGTGTTGTGGGCATCGAAACAAGCTTCGCAGCCTGCTACACACACCTTGTAAAGACGGGTATAATCACTTTAGAGAAGCTCATGCAGCTTATGCACGACAATGCAAAAGCACGTTTCGGCATAGGCTCTGACATAGAGGAGGGCGAATGGGCTGATATGACAGTATTCGACCTCAATGCAAAGTACACTATCGACCCCGACGAGTTCCTCTCAATGGGAAAAGCAACTCCCTTTGAAGGCACAGAGGTTTGGGGCAAATGTATACAGACTATTGTGAAAGGAAGTACGGTATGGAAAGCAGAGTAAAGAGAAAGATAGTGCTGGAGGACGGCACTGAGTATTACGGCGAGGGCTTCGGCGACGTAACCGTTGACAGAGTATGCGAGCTGGTGTTCAACACCGCCATGGCAGGCTATCAGGAGGTTATCTCCGATCCCGCATACGCACAGAAGATGGTCGTCATGACCTATCCTCTCATCGGTAACTACGGCATGGCTGACGAGGACTTTGAGACAAGAATCCCCGATATCGCAGCTCTCATTACCAGAGAGTACAACGACTATCCCAGCAACTTCAGATATACAAAGACCCTTTCCGAAACCCTTGAGGAAAGCGAAGTTCCCGGTCTCTCCGGTGTAGATACAAGAAAGCTTACAAGACGCATCCGTGATAAAGGCTCCTGCAGAGCTCTTATCACCAACGCGGAGACTCCTCTTGAGGAAGCACTTGCAACCATCGCAGCCACTCCCATTCCCGAGACTCCCGTTCCTTTCGTAAGCTGCCGCAAGCGCTGGTACTCCCGTACCTCCAACCACGTTCACAATGTGGTTGCAATCGACCTGGGCATAAAGCTCAACATTATCCGCTGCTTAAATTCCAGAGCCTGCAATGTTGTTATCATGCCCTGGAATTCCACCGCTGAGGATATCCTTGCAGCCCGTCCCGACGGCGTTGTTATCTCCAATGGCCCCGGCTGCCCTGAGGAGCTGCCCGAGGTTGTTGAAACTCTCAAAAACCTGCAGGGCAAGGTACCTATGATGGGCATCGGTCTTGGCCACGAGCTGATCTGCCGCTCCTACGGTGCTGAGACATACCGTCTCAAGTGCGGCCGCTGCGGAAGCCATCCCATCAAGAATGTTGAGACAGGCAAGGTCTACTCCGCCTGCCATAACCACACCCATGCAGTAAGTGCTGACAGCCTTGAGGATACCAAGCTTGAAATCACCTACAAGGCTATCCATGAGGACATCGTTGAGGGTGTAAAGTGCGATGAGGATAAGGTCTTCTCCGTACAGTGCAACCCCGAAAGCGCTCCCGGTCCTCACGACTGCGAGTTCATGCTTGATGATTTCGTTTCAATGATCAAAAAGAACTAAGAAGAACGAAAGGATGCGATCATAATGCCTAAGCGCACTGATATACACAAGATTCTCGTTATCGGCTCAGGTCCTATTGTTATAGGTCAGGCTGCCGAATTTGACTACGCAGGTACTCAGGCGTGCCTTGCACTGAAAGAAGAGGGCTACGAGGTAGTTCTCTGCAACTCCAACCCCGCTACCATCATGACCGACACCACCATTGCTGACAAGGTATATATGGAACCCCTTAATCTTGAATACATGGCAAAGGTTCTCCGCTATGAGCGCCCCGACGCAATTATCCCCGGCATCGGCGGTCAGACAGGTCTTAACCTTGCTATGCAGCTTGAGAAGAAGGGCGTGCTCAAGGAGTGCGGTGTTGAGCTTCTCGGAACAAGCAGCGAGAGCATTGAGAGAGCCGAGGACAGAGAGCTTTTCAAGCAGCTCTGCGAGGAGCTGGGCGAGCCTGTTCTCCCCTCCATCATCACACACTCCATCGAGGAGGGTGTCAAGGCTGCTGAGGAGATCGGCTATCCCGTTGTTCTCCGCCCTGCATTTACCCTCGGCGGTACAGGCGGCGGCTTTGCTGATAATGAAGAGGAGCTTCGTGAGATCATGAAGAATGCTCTCAAGCTTTCCCCTGTTCATCAGGTTCTTGTTGAGAAGAGCATCAAGGGCTACAAGGAAATTGAGTACGAAGTAATGCGTGACAAGGCAGACACCGCTATCACCGTCTGCAACATGGAAAACTTTGA
>JAZUPA010000184.1:0-11308 GCA_045604945.1 Acutalibacteraceae bacterium | reverse complement strand
GGGCATAAAAAATCCTCCAATAATAAAATTTTGCCGTGGTGACTATCAATGTCTCTCATCTTCATCGCAGAAGCGCTGACAGAAACGTCCTGCAAAGGCAGGGTCCATGCCGCCTGCGTAAAGGTGAGAGGTATCGCCGTAACTGTTGACGCGGAAGCTTACATAGCCCTTTTCGCGCTCCTCGGTGTAGATTGTTGTCACTGAGGAAGGGGGAGCCATGAATCCGTGCCATAGTAAAACAGGTGAAATCCCAAGAAGGCAGGATAAAATCACGCAGCCGGAGCCAAAATGACAAACCAGTGCAATAGTATCCCTGGTGCCGTCGCCGTCGGATGTAAAGCAGCCGCCCTGTCTGCGGTAGCCGTAGCGCGCCAGCAGCTCATCCACGCCCTTTCTGACCATTTCGTAACGGTCAGGGGGAGAGATGCCCTCAGGATTCGAGTTCATTATTATGTTGTTGTGCCAGGTTTCCACAGAGAGAAAATCCTTTTCCTCGCTCCATACTCTGGGCATGATGTCCCAGGGGATGCCGTGGGGCTTGTCCAGATAGGGAAGGGTTACCTGAGCGTGAAATTCCTCAGCCCAGGGAAGGATCTCAGCCTCTCTGCCCATTTTATCAAGGGTAAAGGAAAGAGTGTCCTTAGCCCTGCCCATGGGAGAGCAGTAAAAGTCCTTTATATCCTCCCTGACAAGTCGCTCTGACAGAAGCTGAGCTTCCTTCCAGCCTCTTTCGGTCAGGGAATCTATGGAATAATCGGGGTCAGCGTGGCGTATAAGTAAAATCCGCATTTACTCGAGATCCTCTTTTCTGCCGTTTTCAAGCAGTTCTATAAAAGTACCGAGAGTGGGAACTGCGTTCATATAGGCATATCTGCCGGAAGCATCCCCGTACTCCCCGAACTGCTCAAGGGTCATACCGCTCTGCATGCAGGTCATGACCTTGTTTCCGAGACCCTTTACAATAAATGCAACATGATGGATTCCGTCACCGTGTTCATTGAGATAATCACGCCATACGGAAGGGGCTTCACTGGGCTGGATAAGCTCAATCTGAAGACCGTTTGAAAGGTTGAAGAAAACCAGCAGGCAGGTTGCATCGGGAGCAGGTGCGCCCTTGTACTGAACCTGGGTGGTTTCAAATTCTCCGCCTGTGAAGGTAGGGGGAACTTCAACACCAAGAAGCTTTGCCCATTCCTTTTTCTTTGCTTCGATGTCAGAAACGATTATACCGACCTGACAGACCTGATCTGTGCCGAGCATAGACATGAATATTTCCTCCTTATAGTCAATTCTGAGAGAGGAGCGGTTCCTCATCATCTTCGTCATCATCGCCGATTCCGTAATCGGCAAAGGTCACACCCAGAAGCTTGACAAGCTCCTCAGCCTGAAAGGGGCTGATAATTGCCCCGCGAAGCTCACCGCCTGCAAAGGTCAGTCCCCCGAGCTCGCAGGTAGAGATGTCAACACCTGAAAGAGAGGTGTTTGCAAGATTTGAACCTGTAAGTGTGCAGTCGGACAGCTCAATTGCGCGGAAATCGCAGTTGTCAAGTCCTGAGCTTGAAAGATTGCAGTTTTCAAAACGGGCGGATTTGAAGGTTGAGCCCGTGAGATTAATATATTCGCAGTTTACATCCTGCATGGAAGCGTTCATGAACAGCGCGCCGTCAAGGCTTGCGCCAAGGAACTTGCCGCCGCGCACATCACAGCGTATCAGGGCGCTTTCCGACAGGTTGTTGAGTGAGAAATCACAGCCCTCAATGCTGCAGTCAACAAAGGTGCAGCGGTGGAAGGTGCAGTCGCGGAATCGGCAGGCAAAGAACGAGCAGGAGACAAATTCTATATTCTCGATCTTGAACCCTTCGATAATATCTCCCTCAAAACGCATGGAGCGGAGATCGGTTTCATTTTCTCCTGCCTCGAAAAGTGCCTCCTCAAGAGGGACGACAGGCAGATTGGAGGGGATCGACGGCGGCTTTATCTTCATTTTGGAAAGTCCTCCAGATTTATATTCTGTTATCCTTCAGAGCGAAAATATTCATTTCAGTTTCCGCATGGTCACCGAGAGCATGGATAGTGGGAATGCTGACTCCGAGCTTTTCGAAGGTGAAATAGGAGTACACTCCCGAAGAATCGTTGTCTGCAGAAGAAAGCAGAGTGATAAGTTCATCATCTGTATACATTCCGATATATTCGCTCATAGCATCTGCAAGGCTTTCATTGCTTTGAACAAAGGGACTGCTTCGGTAGGCTGAAGCGAAAGCTGCATCAACAGAATAAACGTCAGTCAGAATGATTCTTTCGCCTGATTTCATATCTATGTTGAGCGTGTAGAACAGATTGTTCGGGTGTGCGACGGACTCAACATTTCCCACACCCTCAAAAATAATGCTGAGAATATTTCCATCGCATAAAGTGACCCTTGAATCGATGCTGAGTGTCAGGTCTGTGAAATCATTTCCGTAATACCGATAAGCTTCATTCACTGCATGATTCGAAATCAGACTGTTTATCTGAGCATATTCATCGCCATCAAGCTGAGGATAGGATATCTCAATCTTACTGCCCTCGAGGGATGAATCGGTATAAACAGAAGAGGTTATGCTGAAGGAAGAAACGTCATTTGCCGGAGAATCATTAACGCAGGCAGAAAGAAAAATAAAAATCGCAGACAGTGAAAGGATAACAGCTGAAATCCTTTTCATAACAATCACCTTTCTGAATTTTAAATATGTATTGGGATTGTCAATTGCTTCTCGAACACTTTTCCGCATCAATGGCAATTACAAGCATCAGGGCATACAAAGCATCAAGCGGATCGAGAACATCTATCACATAAGTATCTGTCCAGTTGAGAATCTCCTTGGAAACAGATGCAACATGCCGTCCGGAGGAATCGATGATGGAATAGTCCCATTCGAACCAGTCGCCGTCAACATGCCAGCCCTTGAAATCGATGTTGAACTTTGGTCTGAAAAATGTAAACTCCTTTTTGATCGAGCCTGCATAGCTGCCGCCCACATACATTTCAAATTTAGGCAGCCATGTAAGGATCTTCTCCCTGACGCAGCCGACCTCATTGCCGTTGGCATCATATATTTTAAGAAGATGTCCCCAGGAAAGCTGACCTTTGACAACGAACATGGTTCTGCCGTGCTCGTCATAGACGTCATAGCTGTCAAACCATGAGAAAAAACGCTGTTTGAATAGTAGTCTCATCGGGATTCGCTTCTCCTTTTCGCCGGCATGATGTTTCACGATGTCGAGCTTACAACCGCCCATAGTGGATATATTGTTTATATATTATCATAATACCCCGTACTTTTCAAGATTAGGTGCATGGTATAATTGACATATTTGTAACAAAAGAGTATAATAAAACGGATGATTATTACATACGGAGGTAATAGATATGGAACTTAAAAACCGCAGAGATATGGATGCTGCTTACCAGTGGGATTTCTCTGACATTTTCGAATCTGATGAAGCATGGGAAAACAAACTTACCGCGCTTTCTCAGGTAATCCCTCAGATTTCAAAATTCGAGGGCAAGCTTGGTAAGAGCGTCAAGGTCATGAAAGAAGCATTTGATTTCATTGCAGAAATCATGCGTCAGACTGAGCTTGTATATATCTATGCAATGCTCCACAAGTCTGCAGATGCTTCCGAACCCAAGCATCTTGAAATGGACGGCAAAGCAACAATGCTGTTTGTTCAGCTTTCCTCTGCACTTGCATTCCTCAACCCTGAAATTCTTTCCATTCCCGAAAAGAAGCTCAACAAGATGATGGCAGACAAGAGACTGGCTCTTTACAGACAGATGGTTGCTGACATCACCAGAGCAAGACCCCATACTCTCGATGCAAAGACTGAGAGAATCATGGCTATGATGTCTGATTTCACAGGCACACCCTCCAATGTCTACGACGCACTTACCGACGTTGACATGGAGCTCCCCAAGATCAAGGATGAGAACGGCGAGGAAGTACAGCTTACAGCAGGCAACTTCGGCGTGTTCAGAATCAGCAAGAGCAAGGAAGTCCGCGACGCTGCATTCAACGCAATGTTCGGCACCTACAAGAAGTTCAACAACACCATCGCTGCAAACTATGCAGGCGAGATAAAGTCCACCATCTTCCGCGCAAAGGTCAGAAACTTTGGTTCTGCCTGCGAGAGCGCAATTTTCAGCAGCAACGTTCCCGTTTCTGTATATGACAGCCTTATCGAAGCAGTCCACAACGCACTGCCCACCATGAAGCGCTACATCGAGCTGAGAAAGAAGGTTCTCGGACTTGAGAAGATCGATATGTACGATATGTACGTTCCCATGGTTGAGGATGTCGAGATGAAGTACACCTTCGAGGAGAGCCGCGAGCTGCTCAAGAATGCTCTGGCTCCTTTGGGCGAGGAATACGGAAAGCTTCTTGACGAGGCATACGACAACAAGTGGATGGACGTTTATGAGAACAAAGGCAAGACCTCAGGCGCTTTCTCCTGCGGCATCTACGGCGTACACCCCTATGTCCTCCTCAACTTCACGGAGACCTTTGACGATGTTTCTACCATCGCTCATGAGCTTGGCCATGCAATGCACAGCTATAAGTCCGCAAAGGCTCAGGAATACATCAACTCCGACTACAAGATCATGGTAGCTGAGGTTGCTTCCACCGTCAACGAAGTTCTTCTTACAAAGTACATGCTCAATAAGGAGACCGACCCCAAGAAGAAGGCATATCTCCTCAACCACTTCCTGGAAGGCTTCCGCACAACTGTCTTCCGTCAGACCCTCTTTGCAGAGTTCGAGAAGAAGGCTCATGAGATGGCAGAAGCAGGAATTCCCCTCACCGGCGAAGCTCTCAACAAGCTTTACAGAGAGCTGGAGTGCCTCTACTATGACGGCGCAGAGGTTCCCGAGATGGTAGACTACGAGTGGTCATACATTCCCCACTTCTACCGCTGCTTCTATGTATATCAGTATGCAACAGGCTTCTCTTCCGCAGTTGCAATCGCTGACAACATTCTCTCCACCGGCAATGCAGATAATTATCTCAAGTTCCTCTCCACCGGCGGCAGTGACTATCCCCTTGAAGAACTCAAGATTGCAGGTGTTGACCTTACAAAGCCCGAGGCTGTCGGCAACGCAATGAAGGTCTTTGAAGAGACCCTCAATGAGCTTGAAAAGCTGATGGAAACTCTTTAATCAGTAACCGAAAGCATCTTTGCGCTCATGCGCAAAGATGCTTTTCAAAAGACAGGAGTATAATATGGAATGGCTTAATGTTTACGGAATACTGATTGTTGTTATCATAATGATTCCCAATATAATACTCGCAAGGACAAATCCTGAAGCTTTCAGCAATCCGTGGCACAACAGATTTATCGAAGCTATTGAGCAGGCAGGGCGCTTTGGATGCATGGGCTTTATGGTTTTCAATATCCCCGGCATCTGCTTTGCACTTCCCCTCGGCGAGCGGACAGGAATATATCTTGCCGTAAACGGTATACTGCTTGTTGTTTATCTGCTGGGATGGGTAATATTCAGTAATAAGGACACCGTTGCAAAAGCGCTCCTGCTGTCGGCGGTGCCGACACTGATATTCCTTTTCAGCGGAATCTGCATACTGTCGCTGCCGCTTATTATCTGTGCGGTGATTTTCGGCATCGGGCATATTACCCTCAGCGTAAAAAACTGCATTTGCAGAATAAAATAATCTAAAACACCGCAGAGAGAACTTGAACTCTATGCGGTGTTTTCCTTGTTTAATTATCCTTGTTTCTTTCCCGAAGCGCCTGATTCAGCTCATCTGCTTCCTTTTTCATCTGGATGTAGCTTATGACAAAGACCAGCGCATAAACTATGGCAACGGAAATACTCATTGAAATCACGCCGTCAGCGTTGAATTCAAGCCAGTCAAACCATACGCCAAGTCCGATCATAACCGCGCAGAGTACGATATAGTGAAGGATTGTTGCGATAACCGCCTGCACCTTTGTGCGGTAATTAAAGGAATATCCCAGAACAGTCACAACGGCTGTAATAAAGCCTGAGAAAAGTATCTGCCAGAATACCGATGCGGAGATAACAGGATCCTCTGCGGTCAGAAGATTGAGCTGCATTACAAATACTATAGCAGTTGTAATGGTGCAGAAAAAGCTGAGAAAAGATTTTATAAATTTCATACTTGAGCCCTCCTATATACCGAGCTTCTTTTTAAGGTCGGGAACGTACTGACGGGAAATAACGACCCTTTCACCGTTTTTCAGCACAGCCTCGAGCTTACTGTTGAAGGTGGGGATAATCTTGCTGATCTTTGAGACATTGACAATCATCGCCTTTGAAATGCGCACAAAGTCGGTGTGCTCAAATATGCTTTCAAGCTCGTAGAGCTTCTGCTTTATCTCATAGACGTTCTTTTCGCAGCAGGCGCAGACCTTGTTGTCCACAGATTCAAAGTAGAACACATCCCTTGAATCAAGCTTCACAATTCCGTCCTCAGAAAAGGCCGTCAGGCGGTTTCTGCCTGCCTTGAGGGCATAGATAAGCTCCATAAGCTCGCTGTCTATGCTGTTTGAGCGAATGATTATTTCTTCCTCCTGCCCGTCAGGCAGTGCTTCGATGGTGATTTTCAATTTATATCCCCTCCGATGTTATCTGTCGGTTTTTCCGACGCGGTTTGTAAGGAGAGCGCCGATTGCCATAAATACAAGACCGCACACAAGCAGAATGGCAAGACAGGCAAGGTCGCTGATTTTTGTGCCGAGGAATTCAAGATCTGTGCCGAGAGCCAGGCGGTACTCGCTGATCATTTCTGCAGGAGCGCCTTCAAAGGTGAGCTTTTCCGCATCAGCAGTCATGATGCTGCGGAAAAGCTTTGTGCCGTAGATTACGGGCAGACATTTAAGTGCGGTGGCGATACCCTCGGAGAAGTTGCCGATGGGGAGATATATGCCGCCGAGGAAGCCCACAAGGGTGCCGACAACAGTGCCGAGTCCGCTCCATGCCCCCTGAGTTTTTGCAAGCATTGCAACTGCATACATGAGAGCTGAATAGGTAAAGGAATTAGCCATAATTACGCCGGCAAGCTGCAGATGTGCAGTGAGAGAATAAGCTTCTCCTCCCTGCATTATAATATAAATTTCCGCGATTGCCAATGTTATTGCGCAGATAATTACCGAGCAAATCCAGGAGGCGATGATATAGGAAGCGGAAATGGTAAGGCGGCTGATGGGGGCAGTATAGATAGAGTTGAGCCTGCCCTCGGTGCGGTCCTTTATCATGGTTGAATATACCGCCATGGTGACAGTTACAGCGTTGATGGAAACAATGCCTGCGGCGATCCACTGAAAAATCAGGATGGTCGCATTTTCCTTGTCAGCGGCGGAATCCCTGCCGGGGAGAATGGACAGAGTGTCAGCAGTTTCCTCGATATACATATCCCCGAGGAAAAACAGCATAAGCCCGATTACTATCAGCATGGACAGCAGCGAGAAGAAAACCGCACCTTTGTCGCGGAGATAAACCCTTATATTTCTTTTGGTAAGTTCGAAAAGCTTCATTTAAAGTTACTCTCCCTTCAGTTCTTTTCCGCAGGCGTTAAGGAAAACATCGTCCATGGTACCTGCTATGACCTCAAAGCCTGTTATCAGATGTCTGAGTGAATAGATGGGCTCAAGTGCATTTACAGTGTTCTTTACAGTGAAATATACACCGTAATCTTCGTCTTTTGCGGCAATTCCGCCAATTTCAAGACTGCTGAGTATTTCGGAGCGCTTGTCGCCCTCGCAGTAAAGCTTCACGGTATCGCTTGCATACTGCTCTTTGAGTTCAAAGGGTGTGCCGTCAGCGCAGATTCTGCCGCTTTCTATAATGATTATCCTGTTGGCTTCGGCAGCCTCCTCCATGTAGTGAGTGGTGAGGAATACCGTCATGCCGCTTTCGCGCCTGAGACTTTCCACCGCACTCCATACATCCTTTCTGGTTGCAGGGTCAAGACCTGTGGTGGGCTCGTCGAGGAAGAGCAGCTCGGGAGTGTGCATAAGAGCTGCGGCAATCTCGCAGCGTCTTTTCTGACCGCCTGAGAGAGTTGCGTACCGCTTTTTCAGTAGGTCGGACATTGAGAGCATTTCGCAGAGTTCATCGAGTCTGCGCTTTGCCTGTGCCTTTGATGCTCCGTGAAGTATGCCGCGGCACATGAGATTTTCCTTTACGGTGAGAATATCGTCAAGGCAGTTCTGCTGATATACAATACCGATTTTGCGGCGTATTGCCTCGTCGTTTTTGCCGAGAGTTTCGCCGCAGACCTCCGCGCTGCCGCCGTCGGGCTTGAGGAGTGTGGAGAGCATATTGATTGTGGTTGTCTTTCCTGCACCGTTTACGCCGAGAAAGCCAAGAAGCTCGCCCTGCTTTGCTTCAAATGAGATGCTGTCTACAGCAGTAAAATCGCCGTAGCGTTTTGTAAGGTCTGTGATTTTCAGTACTGTCATAATTTTGCGCCCCTTTCTTTTCTGTCTGCATTGTAGCGCAACTGTTTTTCCGCCGCAAGTGATTTTCGGTGAGCTGCAATTTTGAAAAGGTAAGATGCATTTTTGATATAGCAGATTAAATGATTAGATAAACATCAAAATAAATTATTGACAAATCGAATCTGATTTGATATAAATAAAATCAGATTAAGGCTTTGGGGGAGGTCTTAATTGAATAGGAATTGAACAGAGGGATAAAAATGAAAAGAAAAATCGAAGAAATGAATTTGTTTTTTGAAGTAAAAATATCAGAGTGTGACAGAAGGAAAGCGAAGCTTATGGCAGATGATCGCGCAGATGAAGCGGATTTTGAAAAGATAAGATCAAATATATATGATGTTTTTAAAACGGTTCTCACTGCTGCACAGAAAGTCTGCGGAGACGATGAAGAAGCAATAAGAGCATTCTTCATGTCTAAGGCAGAGCAGATACCTGCAAACTGGACTGCGGCGATGGAAAAGGCTCAGGCTCACGGAGACGAGAAGAAAATATGTATTGAGAGAATCAAGCTTGCTGCTGCGGAGGAAATAACAGAGAAGTTCAAATATATATGGGAGGGCAAAGAATGACAGAAACAGATGCCATAAAGCTTTTCAAGTGTCTTGCGGATAAATCACGTCTACAGATATTGAAGTCTCTCGCAATAGAGGATATGTATGTAGAGAGGTTGGCAGAACGGCTTGGAATAACCCCTCCGACAGTGTCTTTCCATCTGAAAAAGCTGACAGAGTCAGGTATGGTTACATCTTATAAAAGTCAGTATTATATGATGTATTCGCTGTGCAGAGAGGTGTTTGAAACAAGAGTACTTGATATAATCTGCGAAAAATCAGACGAAGCTGAGCTTCAGGCTCAGCGTGATGCGGAGTACAGACAAAAAGTAATCGACAGCTTTTTTGAATATGGAAAACTGAAAACAATTCCTGCACAGAGAAAAAAGAAGCGAATTATACTCGAAAAGATTGCAGAGATGTTCGAAGACGGGAGGATTTATAAAGAACAAGAGGTCAACGAAATAATATCCAGATTTCACGAAGATTACTGTACCATACGCAGAGACATGATAGGGGAACAGCTTATGGAAAGAAGTGCGGATGGATATTGGAAGAAATAAAAACAGGCTCCCATCGGGAGCCTGTTTTTGTCAATAAAGTCCGATTTACATTCAATAACGAAACTATTAAAGACGCATCCAAAGGATGCCCCTGGGAACCCCCGCCGAGGGTTCCCAGCGTAAAACAGTCCACTGGACTGTTTTACTGCCCTCCTGCGGTTTTGGCGACGCAAAAAACATTTCGCCCTCTGCGGACGGCGATTCAAGGGCGTTGCCCTTAAAAATCCTACCACCTTTGAAAAGGTGGACGAAACTTTTGTCATTGTTTGATTTTTTTGGAATATTATGTTCTTTGACAGTCTGAGGCTCCCATCGGGAGCCTGTTTTCTCCTTATTCAGCCTTGAATTCCTCAAGCCTTGTCTCAATATATTCGGGCATGGTCATTCCCGATTCCTCACACATATTGATTACTCTCGTTCTCATAGCAGACTGCTTTTTCTCCGAGCGGATTATCCATCGTGCGATAAAAAACTCAACAGTGCCGATAATGGCAGCGAAAAGCAGAGTGTCGTACCATGTGCTGTCACGGGCAACATCAAAGATTGCGAAAGCGATGACGGCAGCAAAAAGAACAGGGACAAGTATGGTCATGGTTGTCATTGTGGCCTTCTCTTCCTTCTTGAGCTTGTCAATAAAGCCCTCGGCAGTGACCTTGCCCTTTTTGGAAAGCCTGTTATAACGGCTCTGCCAGCCCTCGAGATATATCTTCTCCATATCCTTGTCGTAGAGGTTTCTGTAATAGCTGTCCTGCTCGATCTTCTTTCTTGTATCGCGGATAGAGCCGTAGTTTTTGTATCTCCAGATTGAACGGACGATAAGATAAATAATAATGTATATTCCCGAACAGAGGATAAAGGGGTGGGTGAGGAGCATGATGCTTGTATCGCCGAAGAACTCAACGCCAACGCCTATGAATACAATAATCATTGCAAGAAGCATTAGGTACCAGCCACCGTAGGAAACCTTTTTCTTCTTGAGAAGAACGGGCGCGAGGATGGTATTGCAGATGAAGTAAATCAGAATTCCTGTGATAATTCCGATGCCGTAGCCTGAAATATCGCTCCTGATATGGAAGAAATTCTTTATTGTGTTATCGGCGGCAATTGCCTCGATGCTCTCGATGATGAATAAGACCCATGCCCATTTGTAAAAGACAGCAGGCAGTCTCCTGAGCCTTTCGGCAAAGGTGTAATCACCGAAGAAATTTTTAAGGAACTTGTTTTCATCCTTGCCGATGAGTTTGTTTACGGGCTTTTTGTCGGTCTGAGCGGTAAGGAGAAGGTCATAAAGCTCAATCATCTTCTCGTCCACAACATCGTCGGAAATGTGCTTTAAGGTGGAATAAAGCTGAGCTCTTGCGAAAACCTCGCGGTATTCGCCGCTTAACTGTGTTTCCATTACATTGTAATCCATTTTTATACTCCCTTTTCAAACAGAATTTTAAATGCGTTTTTCGTTACTCTTTCGTAGCTTTGCTTAAAGGATTCAAGGTAAGCTGCGCCCTCGTCGGTAATGGAATAATACTTGCGGATTGGACCGAGGGGGGATTTTGCCTTGCGGCAGGAGATATATCCGTTTTTGTCAAGGCGTGTGATTATAGGATAGAGAGTGCCTTCTCCCAGATCTTCAAATCCCGCCTCCTCAAGTCGGCTGAGTATCTCATAGCCGTAGGT
>JAZUPA010000183.1:0-14185 GCA_045604945.1 Acutalibacteraceae bacterium | reverse complement strand
ACCTTTATTTACAAGTGCGCAAAGGCTTGCGATGTTGAGGTCGTAGATATAATTGAAGGTACCAGCACCACTCTTACATCCTTTAACATCACCAGAAAAGGCGAAGGAATGAAGATAGTCAAGAAAAAGGGCTATGTATATAACAACCTCGCACCTAAATTCAAGGATAAGCTTGCAGAGCCCTTCCTTGTAAGATTCCCCTATCTTGAGGAGGAGCAGAATGTTCCCATCAAGCTCAGCTCCCACAACGGTCAGGAGTTTGACGTTATCGTAAAGGGCTCTCTCAAGGTTCAGGTGGGCAAGCACGTTGAGATCCTCAACGAAGGCGACTCCATCTTCTATAACAGCCAGATTCCCCACGGTATGATCGCTGTAAGCGAGGGCGGCTGTGAGTTCCACGCAGTAGTTCTCAACCCTCAGGACGGTCAGGTCAGCGAGGAATATCCCGAGGGTCTCTATGTAGCACCCAAGGCTCCCGTTGCAGAAAAGGAAGAAAAGGCATCTGTTGCAGATAAGTTCATCGAGTCCTTCTACGATGCAAACGGCGTATTCAACGGAATCCGTTTCATGAACGAGGATAAGTTCAACTTCGCATTCGACTGCGTTGACGAGATCGCTGCAAAGAGCCCCGATAAACTTGCTATGATGTGGGTCGGCAACGACAAGTCCGAGCGCAGATTTACCTTCAGCGACATGAAGAAGTATTCCGCAAAGACTGCCAACTACTTTGAATCCCTCGGCATCAAGCGCGGCGACACCGTAATGCTGGTGCTCAAGCGCCACTATCAGTTCTGGTTCTGCATGCTGGCTCTTCATAAGATCGGTGCAATCGCAATCCCTGCAACAAACCAGCTTGTTGAGCACGACTTTACCTACAGATACAAGGCAGCAAAGGTCAAGGCAATCGTCTGCACCGCTGACGGCGATGTTTCAGTTGAAGCTGAGAAGGCAGCAGCAGAATTCCCCGGCATGGTCAAGGTTCTCGTCGGCGGCGAGAAGGACGGCTGGCACAACTTCAACGTTGAGATGGAGCGCTTCTCCACTCACTTCTACCGCAAGGACGATTCACCCTGCGGCAACGACCCCATGCTTATGCTCTTTACCTCAGGCACCACAGGCTATCCCAGAATCGCAACCCATTCCTACAAGTACGCCCTCGGTCATTATCCCACAGCAAGGCATTGGCACAACGTCAACCCCGACGGACTGCACTTTACAATCTCCGATACAGGCTGGGGCAAGGCGCTCTGGGGCAAGCTCTACGGTCAGTGGCTCTGTGAGGCTGCAACCTTCACCTACGACTTCGACCGCTTCCATTCCGAGGATATTCTCCCCCTCTTCAAGAAGTACAATATCACCACCTTCTGCGCACCTCCCACCATGTACCGCTTCTTTATAAAGGAAGATCTTTCCAAGTACGATCTGTCCTCCATCGAATATGCAACCACAGCAGGTGAGGCACTGAACCCCGAGGTATTCAACCAGTTCAAGAAGGCAACAGGACTTACCATCATGGAAGGCTTCGGTCAGACTGAAACCACCCTTTCCATCGCAAACTTCGTCGGCTCGACTCCCAAGATCGGCTCTATGGGTAAGCCCAGCCCCCTCTATGACGTTGTTGTCCTCGATCCCGACGGAAACGAGTGCCATACAGGTGACGCAGGCGAGATCTGCATCCGCACCAAGGACGGCGCACCCTGCGGTCTCTTCATCGGCTATTATCTTGACGAAGAGAAGACCAGGGACGTATGGCACGACGGATATTACCATACAGGCGACCAGGCAACCATGGACGAGGACGGCTATCTCTGGTACGTCGGACGTATCGACGACGTTATCAAGTCTTCGGGCTACCGCATCGGACCCTTCGAGATCGAAAGCGTCATCATGGAACTGCCTTATGTTCTTGAGTGTGCCATTACTCCCGTACCCGATGAGGTTCGTGGCCAGATAGTCAAGGCTACAATCGTCCTTACCAAGGGCACTGTGGGTACCGATGAGCTCAAGAAGGAGATTCAGGAATACGTCAAGACCCATACCGCACCTTACAAGTACCCGAGAATCGTGGAATTTGTTGAGGAGCTTCCCAAGACCATCAGCGGCAAGGTCAGACGTGTTGAGATCCGCAATAACGACCTCAAGAAGGCTAACAACTGATAAATTTAAGGAGGCAGGGGGGAATCCCCTGCCTTTCTTGTTTAAATACCCTATATGGAGGTGCTGTGATGAAGAAAACCTATGTAACAAGTATGCCAAATCACATCGGCGCGTTCTTAAAAGCCAGCAAGTGCTTTTCCGCACTGGGCATAAATATAACCCGAGTCAGCTATAACAAAGCCGTTGATTCCCACACTCTGTTCATTGACGCAGAAGGTACGGAGGAACAGCTTAAAAAGGCAGACGCCGAGCTCCGGAAGATCGGCTATCTGCAAAACAATGCAGACAGAACGAGCATAGTATTGCTTGAATTCTGCCTGAAGGACGTTCCCGGAAGCGTTACGGATATTCTGGAGCTTATAAGCAGATTCAATTTCAATATCTCATACATAAGTTCCCAGGAAAACGGAACAGATTATCAGCTTTTCAAAATGGGCTTGTATGTTGACGAATCGGAAAGAATTTCGGAGTTTCTCACAGAAGCGGAAAAGCTTTGCAGAGTGCGCGTCATTGACTACAACAGCTCGGAAAAGGTCTATGACAACAGTATTTTCTACAATACCTATGTAATGGGACTTTCCAAGATGATGGGGCTGACGGAAGAGGTCCGGCAGGAGCTTCTTGTCCACGTCAACCTCGCCATGCAGACCCTTGACGAGCAGGGGCTTTCACCCTACAGAACCTTTGACAGCATAAGCAAATTTGCGGAATTGCTTTCAAAGTCCAAGGGCAGAAGCTTTTCGCCCAGAATCAGCAATCACAAAATCACCGACAATACGGAAATCACCCTTATCGAGCCGCCCTGCGGCAGCAATATTGCAATAATAAAAAGCGGCGAAGAGTATCTGTTTGTGGATACGGGCTATGCCTGCTACAGCGATGAGATGAAGAAGCTTCTAAAAAAGCTGATACCCGATTTTGACAATATAAGAAAAACTGTCCTTGTGACCCATGCCGATGTTGACCATTGCGGACTTCTGCCGATGTTTGATGAAATAATCGCCAGCAGAAAGACAGCACTGTGCCTTGAGCATGAGTACAGAGGCGAAAACGGCTACAGAGAGCAGAACCCACTGCACAGACCCTATATCAATATCTGCAAGACCCTTACTTCCTATTCTCCTGCCGAGCCGCAGAAGATAACAGTGCCATGGGAAAACAGGGAAAATCTTACCGAACCTCTTACACAGACAGGCTTTTTCGATTTCGGAGAGCTTCATTTTGAGGTGTATGAGGGAAAGGGCGGACATCTCCCCGGGGAGATTGTGCTTATTGACTATACCCACCACATTGCATTTACGGGAGATATCTATATAAATACCCACGGTCTGACCCCTGAGCAGGCGGAGTACAATCAGTACGCACCTATCCTTATTACCTCGGTGGATACCGACCCGAAGCTGTGCGCCGAGGAGCGGAAGGCAGTGATGCAGAGGCTGGGTGTGGGAAACTGGCAGATATTCGGCGCTCACGGCTTTAAAAAGGATTATTCGGTCAATATATAAAACACCGATCTTATTCCCTTTTTCTTCAGATTCCACCTGACATCAGCAGAACACACCTGTTATGAATATCTCAAGACCAATAAATATGAGAATCGCGCCGCCGAGAATACCTGCTTTACCCGCAAGACGGGTGCCAGCCTTTTTACCTATGAGGATTCCCGCAAAGCAGATAAAGAATGTTACTATTCCTATCAGCGCGCAGGCAATGAGTGCCTCGGCAAAATTGTAATCGGAAATTGTAAATCCTACAGACAGGGCATCAATGGATGTCGCAACACCCTGCACCATCAGTGCAGCCAGACCCACCGCGGGCTTGTCCTCGCAGGCGGTATCCTTGTTCTTTATCCCTTCAAAAAGCATCTTGCCCCCAATATAGCCGAGAAGAAGGAGTGCTATCCATGGGATACACTTTTCAAATGCCTTGAAATGCTGTGCAATGGTGGATACACACACCCAGCCTATCATGGGCATTGCAAACTGAAAGGCGGAAAAGATGCCTGCAACGCCGAACATCTTCTGCTTTTTCATGCACGGCTCGTTGAGACCGTTGGCAAGGGACACGGAAAACGCATCCATGGCAAGTCCTGTGCCAAGCAGAATACTGTTGAAAAAGAAAGTGAATCCGAGCTCCATTTTAAATTCCTCCTGAAAATAAAAAATTCCAAGTACACAATCTGTACTCGGAACAAAATAAAAAGACTCCATGTACAGAATTATGCCTGCACATGAGTCTCGCAAATTAAAGCAAGCCAGACCAAAGGGTCAGTATGTTGACTTGCTGCGCCTGATATTGCGCTTGCTACTCCCTCACAATGTTGCGTATTTTAGCACATCACCCACCTTTTGTCAACCCTTGCCGAAAAAACACCGATCCCCTTGCAGATTTTCTCTGCAAGGGGATTTAAGTCTATATTTTTGCAATCACTCTGCAGGGCAGTCCTGTCAGCCCTTCGCAGTTCATGGGGTAGGTGCAGGCGGTAAAGCTGCCGCCATTTTCAAGAATCCTTTTCAGGCTGCAGAGATTTTCCACAACAAACACCCCTCTGTCGGCGCAGCGGGCATCCGTCGGCGTGTGCTCACTTCCTCTGCGCACGCCTGCAAAATCAACGCCTATTATCGAAATCCCCATATCCAGCAGTTTTTCTATCAGCTCGCAGGAAAGCTGCGGATGCTCGGAGAAATACTTTCTGCTGCCGTACTCCTCCCTTTCGGAATATCCCGTGCAGAAAGCCACAAACATATCCTTTCGCACCTTGCTCATATCAATATCGCCGCTGCATATCTCACGCTCTTCAACATGGGATACATCGAACACTACACCTTTCCTTTCGGTGTATTCAAGGGGGAATGCCTTGTCCATAACGTCAAAATGAGTTCCGATGTGACCGGCAAGGGATTTATCGGTGTTCTGTGATTTTTCCATTATCTCAGGTGTTATCTTCATGGTAATATCAATAAGCATGGAATCTTCCTTTTTAAATATCAGCAGTAGCCGTAGTTTATTACCTTCCATGTGCCGTCGGCTTCTTTTATAAGCATCCATTTCCAGTTATCATAGGTGGCATTTGCCGCAAAGGAGCCGTCGCCGCCTTCTTCAAGAGTATAGAAGGAGGAAAGAAGCACCATGACAGTCCCATCACCTTCATCCGTCTCCGCCTGCGAAAGCTCGTCGCCGCCATAGTAAAGCTTTGTCATCGTGCAGGCTTCAAACTCATTGTGAAAATAGTCCTTTACCGCATCGTATGCGGAGGCTATTTCCTCCTGAGTAAATATTTCCGACTCCACATAACGGGTCTCCACCCCCACAACATCGCCGTAGCTCAGCACATCAGCGCCGTAGCAGGATGTATCCATACTGACGAATATGAACACTATGCTTCCGATAAAAAGCGCCAGCACGGGAATAAAAAAAGCCATTTTTATCTTTCTTATCTTCTGCCGTCTTGCCTGCTCCCTTGCGTACTGGTCGTTGAGTATCGTAAGCTGTGCGGCAATCTGCGAAAGGTCGGGTTTCGGCTCCGGGCGCGTTTCTTCCCCCAGCAGGTCGCTTACCGACACCTCCAGCACCTCTGCAATTCTCTCGAGCATAACCGCATCGGGTACGGAGTATCCCTTTTCCCATTTTGAAACGGTCTGCCTTACTACATTGAGTTCCTGTGCCAGGGTCTCCTGGGAATAGCCTTTCTGCTTGCGCAGGTTTCTGATGTTTTCGTTGAGCATCTGAAATTCCTCCTTCGTTCTGTTGCCCCGATTATATGCACAGGCTCTCGCAAAAGGCAAGCAACGCAAGTTAACATACTGTAGCAATGGCTCAACCATCACGTTTTTTGTGTGTCAGATATTTTCAGGAGAATTGTACCATTTAATTTTATATTAATCAATACTCTCCCCTTTTTATGCCCTTGACAGTGCATATTTCTTCTGCCATAATAAACTGTAATATGTAATCACAGGGAGGATAAGAGCATGAATGACAGGTACGCAGAAATAAAGAGAAGATTGCTGGCTGCAGCAGATTCCGACAGCGGAACCCGCGCCATTGTTGCCATCGGCTCATCAACCAGAAGGGATGTAAAAGCCGATGAATTTTCCGACCTTGACCTTATCATCGCCGCCGAGGACACCGAAAGCTGGCTCTGCGGCGATATGCCTCACAGGCTCGGGGATGTTAAAATCTCCTTTGTCGAGCCCACCCTGGGCGGCGGAATGGAGAGAAGAGTCCTTTACGATAATGCCCTTGACGTGGATATGATAGTTTTCTCCCCCGAGCAGTTTGCCTCCGTCATAAAGGAAGGCGTGGCAGGCTGGGTGTGCAACAGGGGGTATACCGTAATGCACGACACAATGGGCTGTGAGGATATGCTGGCTGAATATGTGCGCTCGGAAGTTACCCACGATCCTATGACTGAAGAGGAGTACATCAACATGGTAAACGACTTCTGCTTCCATGTCGTATGGACTTCGAAAAAGATTCTCCGCGGCGAGCTGTGGTCTGCAAAGATGTGCATTGACGCCTATCTCAAGAATTACCTTCTTAAAATGATCGAGCTTTACTCGGTCAGCCGATACAGTGTTGATGTCTGGCACGACGGAAGATTTATCGACCGCTGGGCTGACGATAATGTAAAGGAAGCCCTGCCGAAATGCTTTGCCCGTTACAACAGGGAGGATATTATCTCTGCGCTTTTTGAAACAGAAAAGCTCTTTGCGTTTCTTGCAGAATCCGCCGCAGAGCTGAAGGGCTACCACTTCCCCGAAACCGCGGTCAGATATGCAGAACATATGCTGTCAGAGTATTTTTCCTGATGCTGCTGTGAAAAACCCCTCTGCTGATAAAATCAGCAGAGGGGTGAATTTTTATCTTACTGTCTTCCCCAGTAATCTTCCTCCAGGACAGCTGCCAGTGTTCTGAGAGATTCATCAACATCGTTGAAATCAATATGCACTTCCCTGCGCATTGTCAGAACATAGACCTCCGCTCCTTCGGGAGCTTCCTCCTCACCTGCAGCAATGCAGCAGGTGAGCATTCTTTCCGTCAGCACCAGCGCTGCGCGGTACAGAAAGTCAAGCTCCTTGCTCTCGGTGTTTGCAAACAGAAACGCATTGACTATCAGATTGATATGAACCTTTTCGATTCTGGGCTCTTTATAATACCTCTTCAGAAGGGCATATGTCTTTGAAAACACCGCTTCATAAATACGAATATCTATCTTCTTATTCCTGTTGATATCTTCACTGAGCTTTCTCCAGCCTCTTTCAAGCTCTTCGATTTCTTTCAGTTCTTTTTCTGCTATATTATTTGTATTCTTCTCCATTTTTCATTCTCCTGCATATTATTAATTTGATTTTAACACATGAAGAAAAGCATGGCAATACCGCAGCCTGATTTTCATGCTGTCAGTTTTCAAACAGTGTCTTTATCTTTTCAAGCAGCGATTTTTTCGGAGCGGCTTTTTTGTTTTTCTCGTCATCAGAGCTTACCGAGAAGAAATATGTAAATGAAGGGGAGTTGTTTATGGAGCAGACAAATCGGTATTCTCCCGACGGCACAAAGCTGCCGTCATCACCTTTCAGTATCCAGCCCTTTGATATTCTGTCGTAATCAGGCTCTACCTGCATGGGGGATTCCTCTTCGTAGATGAGGTTGTTGTCGCTGTTATAAACCTGATATCTGGTGTTTATCTTCCCCGAAAAGCCGAAGGTTTTCAGAAGCTTGACGTGAAAGAAGACCACGCTGAATTCATCGCGGTTTATCACCTGAGAATATCTTCCCTTTGGCCAGAGGTCGTTTTTATCCTTTGCTCCGATGGAGCAGATGTTTGCAATTCTGGTTTCGCCGGCGGATTTCTCTTCGGCAGGCGCTGTCGGCACGCTCTCCTCCGCTCCCACGCGGCAGCTCCTGAGAATCCGCGCGTTGATAAGCTCGCGCATGAAGGATTCGTTGGAGGTGTGATTCTTTCTGAAAAGGGACTGTGTGGAGTTGAGCTGAAGACGCATGCCTTTGAGAAGGGTCGTCTCCTCCAGATAGACCACCAGAATCTCCTTGTTGAGGTCGAGGGCAAAATTGATCTCGTTTCTGCAGTTTTTGGACTCAATGGTTTCAGGGGTCATGAACACCAGTATTACCTCTGCATTTTTAAGGTGCTCTTCGATGTATTCGGGCCATTCTGTTCCTGCTTCTATTCCTGCATCGTACCAGACCCTGAAGCCCCGCTCGCTGAGCACATCTATTATCGGCAGCACCTTCCGGGAATCCTTATGTGCGTAGCTTACGAAAATATATTTTTCATTGCCGTTATATATCATAAAATCCAATCCTTTCATCCTGAACCTGCGGCAAAAATCATTACATCATATATTGAAGAATATTATATCATTTTTGCTCCCGATTGTAAAGGATATACCGCTTCAAAAGCAGAATGCTCACACCTTCAAAGGGATGTGAGCATTTTTCATTATCCGTAATCACCCTGTTGCTATACAGGCATAATGTGTGTCACTCTGCCCCAGGGAGGGGTTATATCAACATCATTGATCACCCATAAAACGGGAATCCCCATTGCCGCAGATTCTGCCGGAAATATACCTTGCCCGTCGGTGAAGATTACAATGCAGGCAGGTTCCTCCTCCTTATAATTGCTGCGGACATAATCAAAGATGACCGAAAAATCCGTTCCGCCCCCTCCGTAAGGGATGATCTTCATAAGGTCGCCCACGGTCTCAAAGGGCAGCGGAGGTGTGACTGCGCTGTCGAAGAAGCCCAGCATTCCCCTCAGCTTTCCGCCAAACTGTTCTGCTGCTCCGCAGATTTCGGAGTATACCGCCGACAGCTCATCATCATCGATCGAGCCTGAGGTATCCACCATAAACAGCACATCCTTTGAGACAAATTCCTTTTCGTTGAAATCGGGGAGAAAGAATCCCGTATCATAAAAACGTCTGTCGGGCGGAGAAAATGAATAATCACATATGCGCTCCTGGATGAAATTATCCAGAACCTTCCTCCAGTCAACATCAGGCTTTCTAATTTTTTCAATCATCCGCTTTGCAAAATCAGGGGCAGCTCCTGCGCCTTCACTGTCGCTCCGATCACCCTCCATTGAGCTGACCGCAGCGGCAGTACGGCTCTGCCATTCCTGACGAAGGCTTTCTGCCCCGGATGAGTCTGTCTCCGTTCTGCTGTCATTTCTGTATTGACCTTCTGCTTCGGGCTTTTCAATGATTATTTCTCCCTCCGTGTCCGAATCGGCTTCTTTATCCCACCACAGGTCGCTGTCAACAAGATATCTGCTTCGTGCCTTCTCATCGAGCATATACAGGCTGTAGGGCAGACTTCCGTATATCTCTTCGGGGGTCATTTCCGACGGGTCATCCTCACACCTCGGGATTCTGCAATGCACCTCGCCAAGATGAGGATATCTTTCCTCTTTGAAGCCGCAGGCAGTCAGATGGGCGTTTGTCTTTATGTCGCAGGCAAAATGATAGTCTTCATCCTGCCTGTCTGACAGGCGCCATATATGACCGCTGATTATATGTACAATCTGGTGGCACAGAATGAAATCAACCTCGCTGTCATAGAGCCTGTCCAGAAAATCCGGTGAAAAATATATGCTTATGCCGTCTGTTGACATATTCTTCATTCCCGGCACAGCGACAAATTGCATATACATGAGAAGCAGTCCGAAAAAGGGGTTCGACTCCATAAGCCGCCCTCTTGATGTCTGTATCTTGTCCCTGAGCCGTCTTTTTCTCTGTACCGTCATCATAAGCCGTAATCTTCCCAGTCCCTGCCCGAGCGCAGAAACCAATCATTGTAAACATAGATGTTCGACAGCAGGCTGCAGATAGACCTTATCTGCAGAAGGTCCGCAAAGATCCTGTTTTTGAATTCAAAGGGAAGTCTTGATGCATAGCCAACGGCGTTTCTGATTTCGTCCTCTGAATGATGCTTTGCGGCATACGTTGTGATTTCAGAAGAAAGAGCAAACAGTATGTCAGGGCTTGTCGGCACTTCCTCTTCCTTCCCCTCAAATATCTTTTCCACCTTCGGTATTCTCATGCGCACCGCGCTCCATGAGCGCAGCGCATGTGCAGTCTCTTCTCCGATGCAGCCGACAATAAGCGGGAATACCTCATCAACATTTTCCGAGACGTTATTCAATATGCCGCTCACCATCTCCCATGAACGGGGAGTCGGGAAGGAAAGGCTGTCCGACATGGGGTCGAATTTCATCAGCATACTGGGATTGCAATCAAGAAAACCCAGCACGATGCTGTTTACCCCCGCTCCCACTGCCCATCTGTGCCAGCTTTTGCTGTCTCCGACGATTTCTATGTGGCAAAGTCTGTTTGCCAGCGCCTTCGGCATTGTATATGCCACCGAGCGGTCGGTGACCCTGTTGCCCGCGGCGATAACTATGCAGTTGTCGGGCAGGCGGTGCTCTCCGACGGTTCTGTCAAGGGTTATCTGATATGCCGCTGCCTGCACAGACTGCGGCGCTGCAGAAATCTCGTCAAGGAACAGGATATTTACAACCTCACTGCTGTCATCCATCTGGAATATTTTGGGCTTCAGCCACACCGCAAGGGTTTTATCCTCGTTTGCTGTGGGAATTCCCCTCAGATCCACGGGGTTGAAAAGCAGAAGTCTTACATCTGTTACTTCAACCCTCTTCCCTGTCTTCTCTGCAATAACCTTTGCCACCTGGCGTATTCCCTGAGATTTGCCGACTCCCGGGGGACCCCATAGCATGACCGAAGGAAAGCTCCTGAGGTCTGCTCCCGATCTGATAATCGATACATATGCCCCGGAAAGCTGCATCACCATACGGTCAACTGTCAGCTCCGGCGAATTAATGCTTCGTTCTGCCATTATACCCTCCATAAACCCACTTTTGCTTTTATTATACAGCAATCTGTTTCCCGTGAAAAGGTGTTTTTCTGCTTTGCAAACTTTATTCTTCAGGGATTGTCACCATCGGAGCGCAGCCGTTGTTTTTTCTGAAAGCAAACACCCGACAGAACAATATTCATATTGTTCTGAAAACCCCCTCGGATTGCTCCGAGGGGGCATTATTGATTCATGCCGTGCAGCGCAAGTTCTTACTTTCTTTACTCGATAACAGCCTGTGGTGCTGTACGAAACGGGAAATTATACCATTGCTACAACCTTTCCGGTGTCCCTTTCAAAAATCTCCATATCAAATTCCTCTGTGTTATAGGTTATTCGGTAATCAAATTTTTCAAACTCTCGGAATATTTCTGTTTGATAACCATCGCACATTTTAACCGGACTTCTTCCATCAATGATCAAACCGCCAAAACCCACCAGAACCAGCCAGAAACGAAAAGCATTATCCAGCATCCATTTTTCAGGATATAGCCTCAAGTTGATATCAATCATCAAGTTACCATCTACCTCACGAAAAAGCGGCTCACCATCGATTATAATGTTTGGTGTCCCCTGATGAAGCAGAATATTTCTGGCTATTCTTGCGTTCAGGTCACCATCGTCCAAAAACTGGATAGATTGAAGGATGTTTTCATAATTGCGCCCATCATCACATATTACCAGATTCGCATCAAGGCCATTGGATAAAAGCACATTAAACAAGTCTTCCCAGTTATATGTGACCAACTCTTCCGGCCTTGGTTCTTTCTCATGCTGCCAAATGTATTCTTTAACGGAAAATTCACCGTATTCACAAAGTGCCAGTGCCGCCCGAGTCACCGCTTCGCTGCCCATATTATACCGTGAAATATAATTTTGAATTTTCTCTGTGTTAAAGGGCTGTTCTTTGCACAATTCTGTTAATTCATCAATATGCTTCTTCATTCCCATCACCTCTTGATTGCAGTATAGCATAAAAACTTTCCAATATAAAGGGATCAACAGAAAAACTCCCCGTGTCGGTTGAACACGGGGAGTTCATTGCTTGTTTATCAGCAGTATTTCAGGTGGTTTACGGTACGCTCAGAACGCCCGAAAGCTCGCATGAATACTGAGTTTTGAAAGCTTACTTGCCTTCCTTGATAGCAGCCTGAGTCGCCAAAGTTTGCAGGGGGAATTATGTACTGGGGCGAAATAGTCGCCCCTTTCTTGCGGTTGCCCTCCACATTCATCGGAATGGGAGAGTCGCCGCCGAAGTCGCCACGAAGATACCACTTGAAACAGTCCTTTGAAACCTCGATTTTCTCCACAAAGGCTTCAATGACACTTTCAGGGATATCGCCGTCGGCATCAAAATTGGTATATTGTTCCAAGGCGTAGCGGAGAACGGTGATCTTGCTCTCGTAGTCGATTTCTTCCTCCTCGGTCGGCTCAACCACCGGTGTCAGTTCTTCAATTTCTGCCTTGAGCTTATCAATCTGCCTGTCCACATCGGCACGTGCTTCTTGATAATCCTCACGGGAGATATCACAATTGCTGAGCAGATCCACAAGATTTCTGCGCTTTGTGTTGGCTCTGTCAAGCTCACGTTGTTTTTGCTCGATGAGCTTTGAGTTATCTTGCACTTGTACCTCGGTGTCGCCGATATGCTCCTCAAGCAAGGAGTTCGCAATTTCCAACACTTTTTGTTTGTTGGTAAGGAAATGACGGAAGATATAGTTTGCCATCATTTGCAGCTTCCACTCGGCAATCATCGGTGACTGACAGATACCGTCAATAGGAAGTCCACGTTTTAGGCGACTTTTGATAGTGCCTGTCTGCGTTGTGCCGTAGCATTGGTAGCCGAAGAACTTTTCGCCGTTGGCATTGGTTCGCCATTTGCGGCGGTTAAACCGCCTACCGCAGGAGCAGATCATCAGTCTGCCCCATACGGTCTTGGGTGGCGTTACGCCCGTCAGCTTTCTTCCTGTTGTTGGATTCTTGAGTTTTCCTGTCTTGCTTTTCATAATTTTTTGCACCCTTTCGTATTCTTCAACGGTTATGATCGGCTCGTGTCTGCCCTTAACCTGAGTCAGCGCCATTTCACCGTAATTTTTTACCTTTTTCTGCACCAAAAAGTCGGGAGTATATTCCTTGTGGTAGGTAATGATGCCGCAGTAAAAGGAGTTCTTGAGCGTTTGGGAGATACCCGTGCAATGCCAGTTGGAAAGCCCCGTAGCAGTTTTTCGCCCCGTTCGCTCCATTTCATTTTTTATCGCCATCAGTCCGTGTCTCTCAAGGTACATATCGAATATCCGTCGCACCGTTTCGGCTTGAACGGGATTGATATTAAAATCTACCTGCTTTTTGTTGCCCTCCACGATTTTCTCCACTCGGTCATAACCGAGGATATTGCCGTTGCCGTAGAACACACCTTTTTCCATTGATATCTGCTGACCGCTTTTCACTCGGATAGAGGTTTTGCGGCTCTCATCCTGTGCAAGGCTCGCCATAATAGTAAGGCGAAGCTCTCCGTCACCGTCAAAGGTCTTAATATTATCGTTAATAAAGAATACCTCAACGCCGATGCGGCGGAGCATCTTTGTGTAGTGCAGGGTTTCCTCGGTGTTTCGGGCGAATCGGGATACCTCACGGGTGATGATAAGGTCAAACTTGTGTGCCTTGGCATCGGCAATCATTTGTGTGAAGCCCGGTCGCTTCTCCGCTGAGGTTCCCGTGATTCCCTCGTCAATATAGCGGTCGATCAGGTTCCATTCAGGGTGGTGGTCGAGATATTGCTGATACCATTCAAGCTGATTGCTGAGTGCAGATATCTGTGCTTCGTGCTCGGTGGAAACACGGGCATAAATCACCACCCTTCGTTCGTCAAATTCGTTGTATCGATACATCATCCGGCTTTTTCTCCTTCCTGCTGAATGGTGAAATTGAATTTGGAAGCATCCACCACGTCAGCGTGCTGATTTACCATATTACGAAACATATATAACGGAATTTTGCCGTCGTGATAAAGCTGTTCGCAAAGCTTTAGGGCGGCGAAAATATGGTTGGGATTTTTATCCTTAAGTCGGAGGCCAAGCGGTCTTAGGAAGACAATGTCATAAATCAACTCCTTGGCTCACAGAACGACATGGCT